>NZ_JBFUGN010001209.1:0-1624 GCF_056402895.1 Rhizobacter sp. P3_B12
ATGCCGAGACGATCACCGTCCGCCTCAACAGCTACGGCGGCTCTGTCAGCGATGGCATCGCGATCTACAACGCACTGAAGCGCCACCCGGCCACCGTCACGGTGTCGGTCGACGGCATCGCCGCGTCGATTGCGAGCCTGATCGCAATGGCCGGCGACCGCGTCGAGATCGCCGAGAACGCGATGCTCATGATTCATGCCCCGTGGGGGAGCGCCGCTGGCAATGCCAGCGAGCTGCGCGAGTACGCCGACCTGCTCGACAAATGGGCGCAGGCCATGGCCGCGAGCTACGCCGCGAAGACCGGCCGCGCCATCGACGAGGTGATGACGTGGCTCGATGACCAGGACCACTGGTTCAGCGCAGCCGATGCCGTCGCCGAGAAGCTCGCCGACGCCGTCACTGCCGCATTGCCCATCAGCGCCAGCGCCAGCCGCTTCGCTTGGGCCAGTGCCCGCGGTGCCGCATCTGCACCGGCCACGCCGGCCACAGCTGTCGCTCGCCCAACAACTTCCCGAAATCCCTCGACTTCTTCGACCCAGGAGACTGCATTGCCGACCGCACAAACCACCACCATCCCGACCACCCAACCCACGCCCGCCGAGCCGCAAGCCCACCAGGACGCCGTGCAGGCCGCGGTGCGCGCCGAGAACCAACGCCAGTCGTCGATCCGCGCCGCCTACCAACCCTACATCCGCGACCCGCACACGCAGACCGTGCTCAATACGGCGCTGGCGGACACGAACTGCACGCTGGTGCAAGCCAAGTCGCTGCTGCTCGATGCGATGGGCCACGGCTCCGTACCGCTGGCCGGCGGCTACTTGCTCACGGTCGAGGACGAGACCGACAGGCGCAGGGCTGGGATGGCGGCTGCGCTGGAAATCCGCGCCGGCCTCGCCAAGAACGACACCAGCAATCCGTGGCGCGGCCACAGCCTGACCGAGATGGCGCGTGCCTCGTTGCAGGCGCACGGCGTCAAGCATGCCGGCACCGACCGGATGAGCCTGATCGCGCTGGCCTTCACGCACAGTTCGGGCGACTTCCCGCTGCTGCTGGCGAACGTGGCGCAGAAGGCGATGCTCAAGGGCTACGACGAGGCCGAGGAGACCTTCCAGCTGTGGACCTCCAAGGGAACGCTGCCGGACTTCAAGCCGATGTCGATGGTCGACATCGGCAGCTTCCCGGCGCTGCGCCAAGTGCCCGAAGGCGGTGAGTACAAGTACATCAGCATCGGCGAGCGCGCCGAGACGCGCGTGCTGGGCACGTATGGCGAGATCTTCAAGATCACGCGCCAGGCGGTGATCAATGACGACCTGGACGCCTTCACCCGCATCCCGCGCAAGATGGGCCGCGCTGCGATCCGCACGGTCGGCAACTTGGCGTATGCGGTGCTGACCGGCAACGCCCCGATGGCCGACGGCAAGGCGCTGTTCCACGCCGACCACGGCAACCAGGCCGATGCCACGGCGATCACCACCGCGGCCATCGACGCGATGCGTGTGGCGATGGCGCGGCAGAAGGACATCGGCCAGACATCGGGCGCTCTGAACATTCGCCTTGCCAAGCTGCTGGTGCCGATGTCGCTGCTGGGCACGGCCAACGTGGTCCGCGACAGCGAGTTCGAGGT
>NZ_JBFUGN010001210.1:0-1623 GCF_056402895.1 Rhizobacter sp. P3_B12
CCACCTGGTGGTGCTGGGCCGCACGCCGCTGCCGCCGCGCGAGCAGTGGGCTGCCACATCGTCGCAAGCGACGCCGGCGGTGCAGGCGGTGCGCGAGCTGGAAGCCGCCGGCGCCCACATCGACTACGTGCCGGTCGACGTCGCCGACGAGACCGCTCTGGCGGGTTTCCTCGCGCGCCACCGAGCCGAGGGCCGCCCTCCCATCCGCAGCGTGATCCACGCGGCCGGCATCACCGACGACACGCTGCTGCACGAGCTCGGTGCCGCATCGCTTGCCGCGGTGCTGGCGCCGAAGCTGCAGGGCGCGTGGAACCTGCACCGCGCGCTGCCCGAACTCGATCGCCTGGTGTTCTTCTCGTCGATGGCGGCCGTGATGCCGCAGGCCGGCCAGGCGAGCTATGCCGCCGCCAACGCCTTCCTCGATGCGCTGGCGCGCCAGCGCCGCGCGCAGGGCCAGCATGCGCAGAGCATCGGCTGGGGCGTGTGGGCGCAGACCGGCGTGATGCGCGGCGAGGCCGGCCGGCGCCAGCTCGACGAGCTGCAGCGCCAGGGCATCGGCGGCTTCGCGCCGTCGCAGGCGCTGGCCTTGCTCGGCGACGCGCTGCGCCAGGACGTGCCGCACCTGCTGGTGATGCCGGTCGATTGGCGCGCGATGCGCAAGAGCCTGGGCGCACGCGAGGTGGCGTTGCTGAACGAGCTGCTCGCCGATGCGGCGGCACCGGTGGCCGATGCGCCCCTTGTCGAGAGCAGCGACCCGGCCGAGCGCCGCCGCGCGCTCGACCGCGCGGTGCGCGACGTCGTCGGCCGCGTGCTGAAGCTGACGCCGGCGAAGATCGATGCCCGCAAGCCGCTCGGCACGATGGGCCTGACCTCGCTGATGGCGCTGGAGCTGCGCAACCGGCTGGAGCCGCTGCACGGCAAGCCGCTGTCGGCGACGCTGGCGTGGAACTACCCGACGGTCGATGCGCTGGTGGCGTTCCTGGCGGGTGAGCAGGAGCCGGCAGCGGCTGCACCTGCGGCACCCGCGGCCGTGGCGCCGGTGCTGGCCGGCGTTGCCGAACTGTCCGACGAAGACGCGGCACGCCTGCTGCGCAAGAGGCGCTGAGCATGACCGAGCACACCGACCCCGTAGCCCGGATGCCAATCCGGGATTCGTCATCCGAAGCCGCACCCGGATTGGCATCCGGGCTACAACAGCTCTCCGCCGTCAAGCTCGCGCTGATGGCCCAGCAGATGCGCGCGCAGAGCGAGGCGCTGATGCGCGCCGACCCGATCGCGATCGTCGGCATGGGCTGCCGCTTCCCCGGTGGCGCCGACAGCCCCGAGGCGTTCTGGCAGGTGCTCGTCGACGGCGTCGATGCGGTGCGCGAGGTGCCCGCCGACCGCTGGGACGCCGACGCCCTCTACGACCCCGATGCCTCCGCGCCCGGCAAGTCCGCCACCAAGTGGGGCGGCTTCATCGACCGCATCGACGGCTTCGACGCCGCGTACTTCGGGATCCTGCCGCGCGAGGCCGAGCGCATGGACCCGCAGCAGCGGCTGTTCCTCGAGGTCGCGATGGAGTCGCTCGACGACGCCGGCCTGACGCGCGAGCGCCTGCGCGGCAGCCGCACCGGCGTCTTC
>NZ_JBFUGN010001211.1:0-1622 GCF_056402895.1 Rhizobacter sp. P3_B12
GCGCCGCCCGCCACGGCCTGTGCGACGCGATGCGCTTCGGCTTCCATCGCGTCATCGCGCGGGCCCAGCGGTTCCGCGAAACGGCCGCGCCCCCGCACGTCGCGCGCCGCGCGCCCGCCGGCCGCTGCCGCCTTGTGGTCTGTCGGAGCCTGTTTCATGCGTGCCGCCTATTTGCGCTTCGGGCCGCCGGCTGCGGGCCTCTTGGGCGGCGCATCCCTCAGCCTGGCCAGCAACTCGGCCAGCCGCTGGTTCGCTTCGTTGATGGTCGGGCCCGTGGCCGTGCGCAGCGGCGCCTTGCTCTTCTCCCACGCCACCGCGTCGGGGCCGATGCCGCCCGCCTCGCTGGACACGATCAATCCATTCGACACCCAGGCGTTCTTGCCGTCGCGCACCACGTGGGCCAGCGCGTGGCCCTCGTCGATCCGGTCGGTGGCGATGTCCTGGTCGGTGGCGCGCACCGCGACCACGAACTCCTTCAGGACCGCGCCCGCCTTGCCCAGCAGGTGCGCGCCGAGCAAGGCATAGCCGGTGCACACCAGGCGACGCAGGCCGAAGATCGACAGCGGCCGCTGGTAGAGCTCGGAGACGTCGGTCACGTTCATGTCGGCCAGCGAGGCCACATGGCCATGGAAGAAGAAGGCGGCGGCGTAGTCCTGGTAGGCCTGGAACACCTGGTCGTTCTTCCTGGGCTTGAGCGACTTGAAGAAGTCCTCGGCGTTGCCCTGCGTCGGAATCGGCGCGGCATCGACCTTGGCCGCCGCCATCTGGGCGCGCACGGCGAGCTGCTTCTCGAGCAGGTCGGCATAGAGCAGGAAGGCGTCGAAGCCATGGACCTCCTTGCCTTGGCCGAAGACGACGTCGAAGTCGTGTGCCAGGTTGCCGCGCGCCCCGCTCGTGAACGCCTTGATCTCGTCGTCCGTCGGCGGCTTGGCCCGCGCCGGCGCATTCAGCGCCAGGAAGCTGCGCAGCACGAAGAGGACGTTCTGCATGGCCTTGGGCGTCTCGGTGTCGCGCGACTGGATCTCGAGGATCTGCTTGCGGATCGAGCCGAYGGCCTTGTCGATCTTGTCCTTGGCGTCGAAGATCGAGCCCGGATCGGCCTGGGCGCCCGCCAGCGCGGTGGCGATGGCGTCGGTGTCCTTCTTGATGCCCTTCATGTCGAGCGACGCGCTGAGCTTGACCACCAGCTCGTCGAGTTCGTTCGACGCGGTGATCGCCAGGTTCAACGCGTGCTGGCTCGCCATCGCATCCTGCTGCCCGCCGTACCCGGTGTTGGGGTGCTTGGCGACCTGGGCCTGGTCGACCACCTCCTTGAGCTTCGGCCGCAGCTCATCCAGCGACTTCGCGCCGGACAGTGCGCTCGCCTTGGTCAGCAGCTCGATGGCCGTGGCCACGTTGCCGGCCTGCTCGCCGTCGAGGTTGCTGACACCCTTGACGCTCGGAACCCCCTGCGCCTTCTGTTGATACGAGACCCACTTGTTGACGTCGCGCAGCCGTTCGCTGGCGCCGGACAGCGACTCCTGGCGCTCCTGGGCCGGCGTCAGCTTGACCTTCACCTGCGGGCTGGACACGGGCTTCGGGTCCTTGGCGCAGCGCTGCAGGCCGAGGCCCGAGCGCAGGCG
>NZ_JBFUGN010001212.1:0-1619 GCF_056402895.1 Rhizobacter sp. P3_B12
TGCTGCTGCTCGCCTGGGTGTTCGGCTGGATCTGCACGGTCATGCCGCCGATCGACAACGTCTGCGCGCCGTAGGTGACGCTGCTGCTGCGCGGGGTGAACAACGCGTCGCCGGTGGGACCGCCTCAGTTCGCCACTTGCGCACCGGTGCGCATCATTCGCCTCGATCGTCTGGGTGTTCACCAGGCCGGCGGACCGGTAGGTGGTGCTCGTCGTGCGGGCGTAGTTGGAAAGGGTCGGCCACCGCTTGTGCTGCGGGCAGTTGGGCTTGCGCGTGGTCCGTGTTCACCCATCGCACTCAGCGCCATGACTGTCGTCCATTTTCCATCTCACCAATCAAGTGGGCCAGGTATGGCCCTTTCCAAGAGTCTGATGCAAGCGCAGCAGTGGCAAGCTCAATGAAGCGCGATCTGCTCTCCCAACTGGGAAGACAGGACTTGTGAAGGTGGGTGTAGTTGAACGCTCGCAAAGGATCGCTATCGCGACCCGACAGATGCTCGATCAAGAGATAGTCGTCAGGATCGGTGACCTCAGTCTCGCAAACAACACACTTTCTCTTCCCGGGTCCGACCTTTGAAGCCCATTCGTCCACGCGGCGAAGAGCCTCTACCCCATGCTCGTGCTCGCGAACACAGGTCTCATGGAACGCTCCGTCCGAGAACACGAAGCAAGGGTCCAATTCGTTCACCACAAATGGCGGAAATGAACAAGTCGATTCCTCTTGCTTGATAACCCGCTCGCACAAAGAGCACACGCTCTTACCGAATATCAACAATGCCATTGCTCTCAAACTCCTTCAGTGATCGGGCCGAACAATCGACACTTGACCGCCATGGAAGACATACTGCTTCGATTGACCCAAGGCTCGCAGTGCTTCAGCATCTGCCGCACTAGGCAAAGCGTTCGTTGGATGGGTATGGCCAAAGATTTTGGCAATCGAACCCTCCGCAAAATTTATTTCACCAGGTCCACACAACCACCGCGGCGTTTACTGTTGATGCCATCAGCATGGCCAGCCGGCGCGCAACGGAGGCCCCATCCCCGCGGGGATCAACGATGTGATGAGTCCTGAGCGCATAGTTACCACCAGCGCACCGAACAAGTCGGATTCCAATCAATCCGGATTATCACCCTGCCGCTCCCACGTGCGAATACCCACCATCGCGCGCTCAATTTCATCCATATTATCAGGGCCAAGCTCCGACCCAAAAGGCTCCGACAATAGTCGACGAATTTTGGCCAAACGATGCGTCACCCTCCATTCGTCGATGAATCGCGTAGTTTCGTGCTCATAGGACTGGCGATCCACCTCCAAATATTGATTGCCAATATTGCGCAGCGATATTAGCATAACCTCGATTTCCGACAATATATGAAGAGCATCGGCTTTTGATATGCAAACAACACCTGCCTGCTTGGACATTAATTTCTCCTGATAAAAGTTGGATCATCCAGCTTTATTTCACCTTTGACAGTCATTTCGGGCCTGCCATAGCGTGGGTTTTTCACCCATTCGACTCTATTTGCCGGAACATTTGTCTCAACATAATCCCGCCCACGCCCCTGCTTCAATTGATAATTTTTCTCTGCAGCTTGCTGATTCAGCGCGCGCCTATTTGC
>NZ_JBFUGN010001213.1:0-1618 GCF_056402895.1 Rhizobacter sp. P3_B12
GACCTGTACCACCTGCCGCCGGAAGAAGACGCGAAGATCCCGACCGTCTGCCACAGCCTCGACCAGGCGCTGGACTACCTGGACAAGGACCGCGCGTTCCTGACCAAGGGCGGTGTCTTCACCGATGCTTACCTTGATGCGTACATCGAACTGAAGATGCAGGAGGTCACGCGCTTCCGCATGACGACCCATCCGGTCGAGTTCGACATGTACTACAGCGCCTGATCTGCGGCGCCTGATGGCGGCGCGGAACCCGGACGGGGGCTGAAGGCTCTCAGATCCAACGGTTCCGCCACCGACATGACGAGAAGGGACGGCATGCGCCGTCCCTTTTTACATGGCGGGATCGGCCACAATCCACCAGATCCCACGGCCCGAGGTATCTCTCATGCGCTCTCACCGAACCACGACCCGTCGCGTGCTCACACTGGTTGCCGTTGCCACCGTGATCACCCTGCCTGCCCGGGCCGCCGAAGAAAAGACCGTCTACCGCTGCCCCGGCAACCCGGTGCTCTACACCGACACGCTGTCCGCGAAGGAAGCCAAGGAGAAGGGCTGCAAGACGCTCGAGGGCACGCCGATCACCGTGGTGCAGGGCCAGCGCCCGGCGAAGGCCGCCTCGGGCGCGGCGACCTCGGGCCAGAACCGGGTCGACCCGAACGACCAGCGCGCCCGTGACAGCGATGCACGCCGCATCCTCGAGGCCGAGCTGAAGAAGGAAGAAGACGCGCTGGCCGAGATGCAGAAGGCCTACAACAACGGCGAACCCGAACGGCAGGGCGACGAGAAGAACTACCAGAAGTACATCGACCGCGTCGCCGAGATGAAGGCCAGCCTGATGCGCAAGGAAAGCGACATCGCCGCGCTCAAGCGGGAAATCGCGAAGCTGCAGTGAACAACCCGGTGAACAAGCCGGTGAGCAAGCCCAAGCCCGCGCGACCGGCGCTGCCGGGCGACCTGCCCGGGCGCTACGAGGCCTTCGACCACCTCGCGACGATGGTCGCGGTGGTGCGCGACGACGGCAGCTGCCTGTTCGCCAATGCCGCGTTCGAGAACGTGCTGGGCCTGCCGCGGCGCAGCGTGCTGGGCGGCTCGCTGTTCGAGTGGTTCATCGATGCCAACTCGGTGCGCGACACCGTGGCCGCGGTCGTGCGCAACGATTTCTCCACCAGCCGCTTCGAAGCCCTGCTGCGCCGGCCGGTGTCGGCCCATGGCGATGCGCTGCCGGTGCACGTGATCGTGAACCAGCTCGACCGGGCGAACGAGGCGATCGTCGAGCTGGTGGAAATCGAGCAGCAGACCCGGCAAGACCGCGAGGAGCGCGCACTCGGCCAGGCGCGCGCCAACAAGGAGCTGATCCGCAACCTGGCGCACGAGATCAAGAACCCGCTCGGCGGCATCCGCGGCGCGGCGCAGCTGCTCGAGATGGAGGTCGAGTCGCGCGCGCTGACCGAGTACACGCAGGTCATCATCCAGGAGGCCGACCGGCTGCAGGCGCTGGTCGACCGGCTGCTCGCGCCGCACCGCAAGCCGCACGTGGTGAGCGACGTCAACATCCACGAGGTCTGCGAGCGGGTGCGCTCGCTGATCATTGCCGAGTTCCCGCGCGGTCTCGCGG
>NZ_JBFUGN010001214.1:0-1618 GCF_056402895.1 Rhizobacter sp. P3_B12
GCATCTTCCCGGACCAGGGCTGGACCGACACCACCGCCGGCCATTGGCAGAACGTGACCGAGCTGCCGACGGCCGGCGCCAACGTGGCGCGGCTGTTCATCCAGCCGTTCGACTTCAAGACCGGTGCCGCGCTGCTGCCCGGCCAGCCGCTGGCGGCGCGCCTGCAGGCCTCGGTCGCGCAATGGGGCACGCTGATCGACTGGTGCCTGTCGAAGCGCATGCATGTGGTGCTGGCGGTCACGCTCGACGTCAACTGGCCGAGCCGCGGCGTGTGGCCCGACGACGGCCGCGCGCTGTGGTCCGACCCCTCGGCGCAGGCCGAGTTCGTGGAGGCCTGGGGCGAGCTGGCCCAGCAGTACGCCGGCGTGCAGGGCATCGTGTTCGACCTGCTGAACGAACCGCAAGGCCGCACGCCGGCAGAGATCAACGGCAACCACGCGGTCGCCAAGGACGCGTGGAACCTGCTGCACCAATTGGCGCTGGCGCAGATCCGCCATGTGGACGCCGAGCGCTGGGTCATCGTGGAACCGGTCTGGGGCGACCAGAAGAACTTTGCCGATCTGCAGCCCAACGGCGACGCGAAGACGGTCTACAGCTTCCACCACTACGGCCCGCACTACTTCACGCACCAGGGCGAAGGCGGCTTCCCGGCGGCAGGAACGGTGGGCTACCCGGGCGTCACGCGCGACAACGACGCCACCGCGCCGCAGCTGTGGAACAAGGCGGCACTCGCCATCGACATGCAGCCGGCGCTCGACTACGCCGCCACGCACTCGGTGCGCATGATGCTGGGCGAGGTCGGCTGCACCCGCGCGGCACCGTCGGCCGACCGTGGCCGCTGGGTGGCCGACGCGATCTCTCTGGCCGAGGCAGCCGGGCTGGACATCGTCTACTACCAATACGACGGCTGGGGCGTGCCGAGCAACTTCGCAGCCGGCTGGGCGTTCGAGAACTCAACGGTCACCGACACGGTGTTGGCCTCGTTCGCGTTGAACAAGACGGCCTGACTGGCTACAGTCTTCGATTCAACGGGGGCCCATCATGACGCTCGACCAATTGCAGGCAGTCAAGCAGTGGCATGTCGGCCACCGCGAGCTGCAGCCGGTCGAGTACCACACCTGGGATGCCGTGCTGACGCTCTGGGTGATCGGCTGGATGGGGCTGCCGGCCTCGCTGCTGCTGCGCCAGCCGGTCGTGGTCGGCGCCTGCGTGCTGCTGTTCTTCGTGCCCGGGCGCTATGTGGCGCTGCGGCGCTGGCTGCACCGGGCCCGGCGGCTGCGCTGCGACTGGTTGACCTCGCTGCGCTGAAGCGCGCTCGCACCAGCCCGGCTACGCGTCCTTGCGCACCGCGACGACGTGCGCCTGGATCTGCCCGTCCACCGCACCCCGCCCGAAGCGCGCGGCCAGCGCGTCGGCGCAGGCCGCCGTCGCATCGGCCAGGTCGCCGGCAGACCGCGCCTCGATCTCGTTGCGCAACGGCGTGCCCTCGCAGTAGGCCCGTGCCACCGCGTGCGCGGAAGCAGCCCGGCTGCGCGCGGGCAGCGTCTCGAGATGCACCGTCTCGCGCCAGCCCCCCGCCCGCAGGTCGGCTTCGATCGCCGGGCGCTCGAAGTAGCCG
>NZ_JBFUGN010001215.1:0-1618 GCF_056402895.1 Rhizobacter sp. P3_B12
CGTCTGATCAGCCACGCCCAGCACCTTCGACACCACCGCCAGGCTCTGCCCACCCTTGACCATCCGCACCGCCTCAAGCTTGAATTCCAGCGTGTAGCGCGCTCTCTTTGCCTTCGTCACTTTCGTTCTCCTTGCCTGGATTGAACCACTCAGCAAGGGATACGGATTCCGCGGGCAAGGTCAACGGTGTGCCCTGGGCGGGCAGCCAACCCGATGTCGGTCATGTGAATGGGTCGTTCGCGGCCATCCGAGGCACGCAGCCAGATTTCGTGCTCTGCCTGTGTTCTGGCTTCGATCTGTCCAGGAATCACCATTGAGGTGCTAAGGACCGTCGAAACTTGCTGAGACACCGACGTGGTTGAAGTCTTGGTCTGCTCCAGAACTTCTCCGGTGAAAGTGCAGAGCCAAACGCCCTGGCCATTCGAGAGAGTGTGCGTGGTTTTCGTCATCGGTGTTCTTCTCTTCCCCGTGCGCGGTCGCACCAGACCGCGGTTCACTTCATATTAGTCGACTTTCGCATATTCCAAGTTCGCATGCATCGTCTGCGCCTCCGGTCCTGTGACGTATGCCTCGAACCATCAAGATCACCCCAGAAAGTGTGCTGCTCGATCTGCTTCGCTCTGCCCGCGAACGCTCAGGCGTCACGCAAATTCAGTTGGCTGAGCGCACCGGCCTACGGCAATCCGACATCAGCAAAAGTGAGCGCGGGGTGCGACGCCTTGACGTACTTGAACTGCATGGCTGGCTGTCGGCGCTCGGGGTCTCCTTCGTTGGGTTCGCCCAGGAACTTGATGAACGCCTAACAGCGCTTGCGCTGCTCAAGGCCCAGCAGTCCAGGGGCTTCCATCGACGCACGAGGAAGGCCGACTAGCCTTGCTTCCAGTCCTGCACGCGTAGCCCAGACCCACGTTCCTTCGCATTTGGGGTCAGGCAAGTCCAGAATCGACTATTCTCGCGAGAGAGGCTGTCGTTCGCGGTGCCGATCGGACGTCAACGCCAAGGAGTGGCGCGCCTCGCCTCTGAGCGGACTTGCAGCCCGATCTCCGTCATCTCATGAGCAACCCATCGCCGCGGTGACTACACCGGGAGGTCAAAGCATGGAGCTGAACTATGACCGCGCAGCCCGAGCCGACATGGTTGACGTCGAACAGGCGGCGGCGCTCGCCGGTGTGACGACAGCTCAGCTGTGCAGATGGGCGACGATGGCACGACCGCGCGTCATCGCGCTAGGCCACCCGAGCCTGGGTCTGAGATTTCCGCGTTGGCAGTTTGAAGCGCCGTTGTGGTCGGTGGTTCGAGAACTCGGCCAGGCCTTGCGTGGAAGCGGCTGGGCCATGCTGACCTGGCTGGAGTCAGGGAATGGCGCCTTCCATGGTCGCTCCCCTCGATCGGCGCTCGAGCAGGGCGAAACGGTAGAGCGCGTACTTTGCGCCGCGCGGTACGCTCGCTGAGCACTGAATGATTCAACACAGAGGTGATGAGGCGCGAGCAAGGAGCCAATCTGCGCGGCCAGTACATGCGCCTCTCACAACTGGGTGTCGGTGTCGATCCGCTCGGCCAGCGACTGAGCGCGGGCACGCCAGCTACGATGCTGGAGTGACCTTCCACAGATCACCAC
>NZ_JBFUGN010001216.1:0-1618 GCF_056402895.1 Rhizobacter sp. P3_B12
GCAGCGCTCGCGGTCGCCGTCGAGCGCATCGGCGGTCAGCGCGACGATCGGCGTGTAGCCGCCCTGCTCGCGCTCCCACGCGCGGATCTGGCGCGCCGCGTCGTGGCCGTCCATCACCGGCATGTGCAGGTCCATGAAGATCAGGTCGTGCCGGAACTCCTGCGCGGCGCGCAATGCGGCCGCGCCGTCGGCTGCGATGTCGACCTCGCAGCCCAGCTTCACCAGCATGCTGTGCAGCACCATCTGATTGACCGGATCGTCCTCGGCGAGCAGCACGTGCACGCGCAGCGGGCCGCGTGGCTCGGCCGGTTCGGTAGGCAGCGCCGACAGCGTGGTCGCGGCCGGCACCGGCGTCGCGCTCGATTTCTTCATGTCCAGCTCGACCCAGAAGGCCGAGCCGACGCCCGGCTCGCTGGTGACGCCCAGGCGCCCGTCCATCAGCTCCACCAGCTGCTTGACGATCGCGAGGCCCAGCCCGCTGCCGCCGTGGCGGCGCGTGCTGCTGCCGTCGACCTGCGTGAACGCGTCGAAGATCAGCCCCAGCTTGTCGGCCGGGATGCCGATGCCGGAGTCCTCGACCCGAAAGCGCAGCCGCACCGCCTCGGGCGTGTCGGCGAGCAGCGTGACGACCAGCGCGACCGTGCCGCGCTCGGTGAACTTGATCGCGTTGTGCAGCAGGTTGACCAGCACCTGCCGCACCCGCACCGGATCGCACTCGACGACGGCCGGCAGCGCGGTGGGCAGCGAGCAACTCAGCGTCACCGGCTTGTCGCGGCCGGCGAAGCTCATCAGCTCGACGGTCTCGGCGGCGAGCGTGCCCACGTCGACCGCGGTCGGGTGCAGCGTGAGCTTGCGGGCCTCGATGCGCGACAGGTCGAGCACGTCGTCGATCAGCGCGAGCAGCGCCATCGCCGAGCGGTGCGCGGTCTTCGCGTAGCGGTGCTGGTCGGGCTGCAGCTCGGTCGTCAGCAGCAGCTCGGTGGTGCCGAGGATGCCGTTCATCGGCGTGCGGATCTCGTGGCTCACCATCGCGAGGAACTGCGACTTGGCGCGGCTCGCCTGCTCGAGGCTGTCGACCATCTCGCGCGCCGAGCGCACCGCGATGCGCATGCGGTTGCGCAGCCGCTCGATCACCAGGCCCGTCACCGACAGGTAGGCGCCGAGCACGTACATCGTCGCGGCGATCGCGAGCCGCTCGAGCCACTGCACCGCGGCCGGCTCCCAGGTCCACAGCCACAGCGCGTAGACCAGGTAGGCGACCACCGCCACGTGGTTGAACCAGAACGCGCGCCGGAAACCGAAGCCGACCTGGTCGGCCACCCGCATCAGCAGCAGGTAGGCGAAGAAGAGGTTGGATTTCTCGAGGTAGTGCAGGTTCGCGATCCACACCAGCACGTCGACGTGGAACAGCAGCAGGCTCAGGTCGAGCCGGCCGGTGCGCTTCCAGCCGACGCGCAGCGCGATCCAGCCGACCGCGGCGTACAGCAGGTTGATGCCGATCAGCGCGAGCTGCAGCGGCGCCAGCACCGTGCCCTCGCGCCACGCCTGCAGCACCACCATCAGGCAGACGATCACGAAGCCGACCGCGCGGATCGCCGGGATCTGCACGGTGTGGACG
>NZ_JBFUGN010001217.1:0-1614 GCF_056402895.1 Rhizobacter sp. P3_B12
CAGCCTGGCCGCGCAGCTCGGCCGGCAGGGCATAGGCGCCGAGGAGCGCGTCGCGCTGCTGCTGGAGCGCGGCAGCCCGTTCGTGCTGGCGATGCTGGCGGTGATGAAGGCCGGCGCGGTGGCCGTGCCGCTCGATCCCGCGTTGCCGGTGCCGCGGCTGCAGGAGCTGCTGCGCGACTGCGGCGCACGCGCGCTGATGGCGGCCGGGCCGGTGGCGTGGAGCACGCTGCCGGTGATCGTGCCGGCCTTCGAGGCGCCGAGCTCGCTGCTGCTGCCGCCCGAGCCGGTCTTGCTGCCGGACCAGGCCGCGTACCTGATCTACACCTCGGGCTCGACCGGCGCGCCGAAGGGCGTCGTGGTGTCGCACGGTGCGCTCGCGAACTACACACAGGCGATGCTCGCGCGGCTGGCCTTGCCTGACGACTTGCCGCAGGGCCTGAACTTCGCGATGGTGTCCACCGTCGCCGCCGACCTGGGCCACACGACGCTGTTCGGCGCGCTGTGCTCGGGTGGCAGCTTGCTGATGCTCGACAGCGCCGCGGCCTTCGACCCGGATGCCTTCGCCGACGCGATGCAGCGCCACCGCATCGACGTGCTGAAGATCGTGCCCAGCCACCTGAAGGGCCTGCTGAACGCCGCGCGGCCGCAGGACGTGCTGCCGGCCCACACGCTGGTGCTCGGCGGCGAGGCGGCCGATGCGGCGCTGCTGGCCACCGTGCGCGCGCTGCGGCCGGGGCTGCGCATCGTCAACCACTACGGGCCGACCGAGACCTGCGTCGGCATGCTGATGCACGTCGCCAGCGATGCCGACGCGGCGCTGCCGCTGGGCCGGCCGATCGGCGGCATGTCGGCCTTCGTGCTCGACGAGGCGCTCGAGCCGGTGCAGCCGGGCATCGCCGGCGAGCTGTTCGTCGGCGGGCCGGGCGTGGCGCGGGGCTACCGCGGGCAGCCGGGGCTGACGGCGGGCCGCTTCGTCGCGTCTCCCCACGGCACCGGCGAGCGGCTGTACCGCACCGGCGACCTGGCGTGCTGGCGCGAGGGTGAGAACGGTGGGGGCGAGCTCGAATACCTSGGCCGCATCGACCATCAGGTGAAGATCCGCGGCGTGCGCATCGAGCTCGGCGAGATCGAGGCCGGCCTGCTGGCGCAACCCGGCGTGCGCGAGGCCGTGGTCGTGGCGCGCGGTGGCGAGGTGCTGGTGGCGTATGTGTCGGCACAGCCGGGGCAGTCGCTCGATCCGCAAGCGCTGCGCGCGCAGTTGGCCATGCGCCTGCCCGATGCGATGCTGCCGGCCGGGATCACCGTGCTCGACACGCTGCCGCTGAACGCCAACGGCAAGATCGATCGCAACGCCTTGCCGGCCACCGGGCCTCAGGCGGCACGCGCCTTCGAGCCGCCGCAGGGCGAGGCCGAGACGGTGCTTGCGGCGATCTGGGCCGAGGTGCTGGGCGTCGAGCGTGTCGGCCGCGAAGACCGCTTCTTCGAACTCGGCGGGCATTCGCTGGCCGCCCTGCGCGTGCAGTCGCGGCTGCGCGAGCGGCTGGGCGTCGCGCTGCCGCTGCGCAGCCTGTTCGAGCACGGCTCGCTTGCCGCGCTGGCCGCTGCCGTGCAAGC
>NZ_JBFUGN010001218.1:0-1611 GCF_056402895.1 Rhizobacter sp. P3_B12
CGTATGCGCTGCCCGAAGACGTGCTCGACCTGGTGCCCGACGTGCTGCGCCACCGCCTGGTGCTGAGCTACGAGGCGCTGGCCGAGGGGCTGAGCGCGGACCAGGTCGTCCACAAGCTCGTGCAGAAGGTGCCCAAGCCCGACAAGCCGATGGCGCACCGGGCCGAGGAAGCGGGGCGCTGATGGACGAGTCCGCCAGATCACCTGCGACGACGCCCAGCGCCGAATCGGTGCTGCAGCGGCTGGAGTGGACCGTGCTGCGCCGCCTCGACGGCCTGCTGCAGGGCGACTACCGCACGCTGTGGCGCGGCACCGGGCTCGACCTGGCCGACCTGCGCGAGTACCAGCACCACGACGACGTGCGCCACATCGACTGGAACGTCACCGCGCGGCTGCAGGTGCCGCACGTGCGCGAGTTCACCGAGGACCGCGAGATGAGCGCCTGGTTCCTGCTCGACCTGAGCGGCAGCATCGATTTCGGTGCGCAGCGCAGCAAGCGCAGCGTGTCGGCCGAGTTCGTCACCGTGCTGGCGCGCCTGCTGACGCGGCACGGCAACCGCGTCGGCGCGGTGTTCTACGGCAGCCAGGTCGATGCGGTGCTGCCGCCGCGCACCGGCCGCAGCCATGTGCTGAACCTGCTGCAGCGGCTGCGCGCGCATGCGGCGCCGCAGGCCGCCGCGCAGGGCGAGACGCGGCTCGGCGACCTGCTGCAGCGCGCGGCCACGATGATCCCGCGGCGCTCGATGGTGTTCGTCGTCTCCGACTTCATCAGCGCGCCCGGCTGGGCCGATGCGATGGCGCGCCTGGCGCAGCGCCACGAGGTGCTGGCGGTGCGGCTGTACGACGAGATGGAACTCGACCTGCCGGACCTCGGCCTCGTCACGCTGCAGGATGCCGAGACCGGCGAGCAGCTGCTGGTCGACACCCATGACCCGGGCTTCCGCGAGCGCTTCGCACGCATCGCCGAGGCGCGCGAGGATGAATTGCACGCCGCCTTCGCGCGCGCCGGCGTCGACACGCTGGAGCTGACCACCGACGACGACCTGGGCGAGGCGCTGCTGCGCTTCGTCGAGCTGCGCCGGCAGCGCGCGCGAGCCTCGCACGGCGGCGGGATGGCGGCGCACCTGCGGCCGCTTGTCGGTGCATCGAGGAGCGCTGCATGACCTTCGTGTGGCCTCATCTGCTGTGGGCGCTCTTGGCGGTGCCGTTGCTGGTGCTGCTCTACCTGTGGCTGCTGAACAAGCGCAAGAAAACGACGCTGCGCTTCGCGAGCCTGGCCGTCGTCAAGCAGGCCCAGGGCGGCGGCCCCGGCTGGCGCCGCCACGTGCCGCCGGCCCTGCTGCTGGTGGCGCTCGGTGCCTTGCTGATCGCGACCGCGCGGCCGATGGCGGTGGTGACGCTGCCGCTGCAGCAGGAGACCATCATCCTGGCGATGGACGTCTCCGGCAGCATGCGTGCCACTGATGTGCAGCCGGATCGCCTGACCGCCGCGCAGGAGGCCGCCAAGTCCTTCCTCATCGACCTGCCGCGCAGCGTGCGCGTGGGCGTGGTGTCGTTCGCCGGCACCGCCGCGGTGGTGCAGCCGCCGACGCAGAGCCGCGACGACGTGGTG
>NZ_JBFUGN010001219.1:0-1609 GCF_056402895.1 Rhizobacter sp. P3_B12
TCGCCTTCCAGACCAACATCCTCGCGCTGAACGCGGCGGTGGAAGCGGCGCGTGCCGGCGAGCAGGGCCGCGGCTTCGCGGTGGTGGCCAGCGAGGTGCGCGCGCTGGCGCAGCGCAGCGCCGCGGCAGCCCGCGAGATCAAGGCGCTGATCAGCTCCAGCGTCGAGCGCGTGCAGGCCGGTGCCGAGCTGGTGAACAGCGCCGGCCGCCACATGGGCGGCATGGTCGAACAGGTGCAGCGCGTGGCCGGCCTGATCGCGGAGATGGGCCAGGCCAGCCAGCAGCAGACCGCGGGCGTCGACCAGCTGAACGCGACGGTGGCCGGCCTGGACGAAGCCACCCAGCGCAACGCCGCGCTGGTCGAGCAATCGGCCGCCGCCGCCGACAGCCTGCATGTGCAGGCGCATCAGTTGGTGGCAGCGGTCGGCGTCTTCCGCCTGGCCTGATTCCGCCAGGGTAAGCTCCCCCTTCCCCGCTCACCCGGGCGGACAGGGAGCTTCGATGGAACCAACTGCACGCAGCGGCGACGACCGCGCGGCCGGGGTCGACAACGCCGCAGGCAACACCGCGTGCGACCCCGCGCCCGACACGCCCATGACCCTCGACCGCGAGCGCTGGCAGCGCCTGAAGGAGCTGCTGGCCGATACGCTCGAGCGCCCGCCGCACGAACGCAAGCGCTGGATCGCCCTCGCCTGCCCCGACGATCCCGCGCTGCGCGCCGAGCTCGAGTCGCTGGTCGCGGCGGCCGAAGGCACCGGCCCGCTCGACCGGTCGCCCGCGGCGGGCCTGCTCGATGCGCTGTCGGCCGAGGCCGCCGCGGCACCGCACGATGCCAGCGGCCAGCGCGTCGGCGACTACCGGCTGCTGGCCCTGATCGCCCGCGGCGGCATGGGCGAGGTCTACCGCGCCGAACGGGCCGACGGGCAGTACGAGCAGCAGGTCGCCGTGAAGATCGTGCGCGAAGGCGCCGACACGCGCTTCCTGCTCGACCGCTTCCATGCCGAGCGGCGCATCCTCGCCGCGCTCGACCACCCGAACCTGGCCAAGCTGCTGGACGCCGGCGTGTCGCCCGAAGGCCTGCACTACGTCGTGATGGACCTGGTCGACGGCGGCGTGCCGATCGACCTCTACTGCGCCGAGCACGCGCTGCCGCTGGCCGCGCGGCTGCGCCTGTTCCGAAGCCTCTGCCTGGTGGTCGACCATGCGCACCGGCAAGGCGTGGTGCACCGCGACCTGAAGCCCGGCAACATCCTGGTCGGGCGCGACGGCGTCGTGAAGCTCGTCGACTTCGGCATCGCCAAACGCCTGGACGCGCCCGCCGCCGATCGCACCACCACCGCGATGCGCGCGCTGACGCCCGAGTACGCGAGCCCCGAGCAGGTGCGCGGCGAACCGGTCACCGCGGCCAGCGACATCTACTCGCTCGGCGTGGTGCTGTACCGCCTGCTGACGCAGGCCAGCCCCTATGGCCGGGCGACCGACGACCCGTATGCGCTGACGCGCGCCATCTGCGACACCGAACCGGTGCGCCCGAGCCGGGTGCCCGGCGATGCACCGCGCACCCGGCGGCGCCAGCTCGAAGGCGACCTCGATGCGGTGGTGATGATGG
>NZ_JBFUGN010001220.1:0-1606 GCF_056402895.1 Rhizobacter sp. P3_B12
GAGCTCGAGGCCGGCGATTTCGCGCGGCTGTGGGCGGTGTTCGCGCACATGGGGGCCGAAGACCCGGCGCGGCCGGGCGGCGGCTGGCTGACGCCGGCGCTGAAGGAGCAGTACCGCGCGCTGTGGCGCCACGGGCTGACCGGCGCGCTGAACTACTACCGCGTGTCGCCGCTGCGCCCGCCGACCGGGCCCGATTCACCGGTGCTCGCGCTGAAGTTCCCGCCCGAGTTCGTCACCGTGACGGTGCCGACGCACGTGGTGTGGGGCGAGGCCGACGTGGCGTTGCCGGCGTCCTTGCTGGATGGCCTGGAGGCCTTCGTGCCGAAGCTGACGCTGACCCGCGTACCGGGCGCCACGCACTGGATCGTGCACGAGCTGCCGGCGCTGGTGGCGAGCGAAATCGAGGCGGCGCTGGCGGGTCACACCACCACGTAGCGGCCTTCGAGGAGTTGCGAGGCCGACTGCAGGTGCTCGCGCAGCATCGGGAACAGGTCCGACGACGACTCGGTCGCGAAGATCTGCCGTGCCCGCTGCGTCGGCGAGTAGCCGATGTTCACCAGGCAGGCGGCCGGCCCGCTGCAGTACTCCAGCAGCTCCGGCCCGATMAGGTGGACCGCCCAGCCTTCCGACGATTCGACGCCACCGTCGCTGATCCGCATCAATTCGCTGTCCGTCATGTGAGCCTCACCCAAACTGCCTGTCAACCGCTCTGAACCTGGAAGCCAGTTTAGGAAGCGCCTCCCGGCTTGGCATCCCCCCGAACGCGGCAGGACCGGGGTCGCCGCGTCCGATTCGTCACGGTCGGCCGATGAACAGGTAGAGGCCGGCCGCGCCGCGCGGCGCGTAGGTCAGGCCGAGGTACAGCGGCCCGATGCCGGTGTCCGCGCCGACGAACAGGCTCATGCCGCTGCGCAGGTCGTTCAGCTTCATCTGGCTGCTGAATTCCCAGGCGTTGCCGGCCTCCAGCGAGCCGCCGGCGAACAGCCCGCGCGTGAACACCGGCGTGTACTCGAGCCGCTGGTAGTACGCGAGCCGCCCGAACGCCAGGTAGTTGCCCTCGATCTGCCCCGGCAGGTAGCCCGACATCTGCTGGAAGCCGCCGAGCGTGTAGCGGCCGAGCCCGGCGATCGAGCGCTGGTCGGCATGCTGCACGCGTGCGAACGCATTCAGCGTGTGCCGCCCCCAGGTGCCCACCGCCGAGCCCTCGGTCTCGATACGCGTGAAGCGGTCGGAATCGCTGCCGGTCACGCTGTCGCTGCGCCGGCCGCTGACCACCTCGCCCTGCACGCGGTAGCCGCGCAGCGGGAAGTTCGCGAAATCGAGCTGGTCGACCACCACGCCGACGCGCAGGCCGGATTCGTCGATCGTCACCGTCTCGCGCGGCCCGCTGTAGTCGGTCGACAGGATCTCCGGCTCGTTGCGCAGTGTCAGATGCGTGAGGCCGATGCGGATCTCGCCGAACTGGCCCCAGGGCTGGCCGAGGTCGACGCCGAAGCGGCCGGTCGAGCGGTTGAAATGCCCGCGCTCGTCGCCGGTGGCGCCGTTGTAGACGGCGAGCTTGCGGCGTTCGGCCTCGCCGTAGCCGGCCACGAACCAGTCGTTCGAG
>NZ_JBFUGN010001221.1:0-1606 GCF_056402895.1 Rhizobacter sp. P3_B12
GAGCAGAGCGCCGCCGGCCAGGGGCGCGCCTTCGCGGGTTCCATCAGCGAAGGCGGAGACGCCACCGTGATCGCGAACAACCCCGCCGCCATGACGCTGCTGTACGGCCGGTTGATCCAGGCCGATGTCGCGGTCATCGACTACGCCGTCAAGTTCGACGGCACGGGCACTGATGCGCTGGGCCGCCCGCTGTCCGGAGGCCAGGGCGGCAACGCCGGCGACACCGCTGCGGTGCCGTCGTTGTACTTCCATACCCCTGTGACGGATCGAATCCATCTGGGCTTCTCCATCACGGCGCCGTTCGGCTTCAAGACCGACTACGACGATGGCTGGGTCGGCCGCTACCAAGGCGTGAGAACAGAGCTCAAGGCCATCGACGCCGGCGTGGCGGGGTCCTACACGGTGAACGAGGTCCTGTCGCTCGGTGCCTCGGTGTTCGCCGAGCGCATGGAGGTGAAGTTGCGCGACGCGATCGACTTCGGTGCCCTCCTGGCCGCCTCCAGCGTTCCCGGCTTCTCCCCGACAAGTGCGGACGGATACATCGACATCGACGGTCACGACACCGCGGTTGGCTACACGCTCGGCGCCCTGCTGAGACCGGCCGAGGGGACGACGATCGGCCTGGCCTACCGCTCGGAGGTCAAGCACAAGCCGAAAAGCGCCCAGGTCGACTTCTCGATCCCCACGGCCGCCAACGCCGTGCTGTCCGCGGCCAGGCCCAATACCTTCGTGAGCACGACCGCGAGCACCGAACTGACGATGCCGTCGTCCTGGAYGCTCAGTGTCAGCCAGCGACTCGACGACCAGTGGACCGTGATGGCGGACTACTCGCGCACGTCATGGGAAAAGTTCGGCAGCGTGGTGCTGGACTTCGCCTCCAACCTGCCCGACGAGACGCTGCACTTCGGTTACCGGAACACGTCGTTCTATTCGATCGGCACGGCGTACCGGGCCAACGACAGCTGGACCTTTCGTGGCGGCGTCGCCTATGACCAAACCCCCGTCACCGATGGGGTGCGAGACGTCCGCGTCCCTGACGTCAGCCGACGGTGGCTGTCCCTCGGGGCGACGTGGCAGGTGAGCAAGCCGCTGACGTACAGCGTCGGCTACACGCACCTGTTCATCAAGGACACGAGCGTGAACCTGACTTCGTCCAGCGCCAGCAGGCTGCAAGGCTCGTACAAGCTGAGCAGCGACATCGTCGCGGTTTCTGCGCAATACCGCTTCTGACTGTGCTGCGCGCGCTATTGCGCCACCGGATGCGGCGGGCCGAACCAGCGCATGGCCGCAAGGCGAACCTCGTCGTGCGATGGCTGCGCGTCGCACGCCCAGGCGACGACCCCGTCCGGGCGCACCAGCAGGGCGGCCAGGCCGAGGGGATTCTTCGCGTTGCCGGCCACGTACCTGATGCGGTCGCTCCACGGCGCCGCGGTGTGCCGCAAGGGATGCGAGGCGCCGAGATCGACCAGCACGCCCGCACCGCCCTGCAGGTGCGACGCGAGCCTGCTGCCGTCGTCGAACTCCAGATCGGGCGCGCTGCAACCGGTCAGCGGGTGCGTGCCACCCAGGTCGTAGCGCAGCGAGAGGCCCCACAGCTGCCCGGCAA
>NZ_JBFUGN010001222.1:0-1605 GCF_056402895.1 Rhizobacter sp. P3_B12
GATGGTCAGAGAAAGCTCTATAAGATTGCTCATCAGATGTGCTTGGCTGTCCAGCAGCTTCATGAGCTGAAGTACAAGCATATGGATCTGAAGCCGGACAACTTCTATGTCGATGAGGATGGTGAAGGTGAGCCTGTTGTCAAGTTGGCGGATTTCGGAATGTCTGCTCGAAGCGGTGTTGTCATAAATACTGGTCGCAGCGACTGCTTGAAGTACATGTCACCGGAATACTACATAGTGTGGAGTCATCCAGAAAACAGGGTTAAAACTGATCGCATCAATCGGCTCAAGGAGATGGAAGGCGGGTTGAAGAGGCTTGGTAAGTATAAGCGTTTGGAAGCTGTACAAGGAAAGAGAATAGAGGATAGGGCGCTTAAGAAGGCTGGTCTGCCGGCGATTGGGACCGCCAGCGATGTGCATGGTTTGGTAGCTTCGATATGGGATATCTGCTGTGACGAAAAAGCAAAGGACAGGGCTTCCTTCCTTACTCCACTCAAGTTGCGGAATCAACCCTCATGGCTCGACAGCCGCGAGGAGCGGACRATCATCAATATGATTCGTGACGGCTTCGTGGAGGATCCAGCAAAACGTCCGACGGCCAAAGTGCTGGCTGATAGATTCGCGACAGTGGTTAAAGCCGCCAGCAAGACGTGAACTGAATCGGTCAGCGATTGGTGCTGGCAATGGGGCAAGTCGGTGGGTTCCTACGACGCGAAGCGCGTTCCGCCGACATTGCATCGAGCCCCAACCCCGCGCTGATCAACGGCAGCGATTCCTATGGTTGTGACACACCATGCCAGGAGATCGCGATGAGCAAGCAGCAGAAGCCCACCCAACCGAGCAAGTCACAACCCCAAGCCGACCTGAGCCAAGTTCAGGGCGAGGGCGACTACGAAGCCGGGCGCCACTACGACGAGAAGACGCGTGCGTTCGTCAAGTCCGGCAAGGTCGATGAGGCGGCGCGCAACGCCCACCCGAAGTCGCCGCGCGAGCAGCAGGAAATGCAGAAGGCCGAGGAGATCGGCAAGTCACGCTCGAAGGGCGAAGACCCGCACGGTTGACGGGTTGACGACGGCGGGCGCTCAGCGCCCGTCCACCAGCTTCGCGAACTCCGCCGCCCGAAACCGCTCCGTCACGAAGYCGACGAACACCCGCGTCTTCGCCGGCAGCAGGCTGCGGCTCGGGTAGTACAGCGAGAGCGGCCCAGCGTCGCTGTACCAGCCCGGCAGCAGCCGCACCAGTTCCCCGCTCGCGATGGGCGCGAAGGCGAACGGCATCGGCAGCAGCGCGACGCCGAGCCCCAGCTTCGCCGCCTCCGCGATCGCCTCGGGGTCGCTGAAGATCAACCGCGCCTTGCAAGGCACCGCCTGCTCGTCATGGCGTTTCGACCGCAGCGTCCACGGCCGCACGCGCCCTGTCGGTGACGAGCGCCGCATGATCCCGTCGAACGCCGCCAGGTCCTCAGGCGTGCGCGGCAGTTGCCGCCCGCTCAGGTAGCCCGGCGACGCCACCGCCACGATGTGCACCGGCGCCAGCTCGCGAGCCACCACCCCCGGCGTCAGCTCGAAGCCCCCACCGATCGCCGCATCGAAGCCTTCGCCGATC
>NZ_JBFUGN010001223.1:0-1602 GCF_056402895.1 Rhizobacter sp. P3_B12
GGTGGGGCTGGTGGCGCAGCCGCATGACACGCCGCGCGGGCTGGCGGCTGCGGTCGAGGCGCGCTTCGGGCCGCGGGGCGCGGCGCTCGCCGTGCTGCTGCGCAGGTTCGACACGCAGCGCTACGGCCGCGATGCGCTCGCACGGCCTTCGGCACCCTGGTTGCGTGCAGTGCGTGCCGAGCTGAAGATGCTCACCAGAACTTGAGCACGAGGCGCTTGCGGCCAAGCGCCCAACGCGCCGAATTGCATCAAGTGTCAGGAAGAAGTCGTCTGAAGTAGTTCGCCGACTTTTATATCGAGAAGGCCACAACTCTAGCGGGATAATAGGAATCGCAGAGTCGCCTTCCAATTTCAATATTTCCCTCTCTCCCCGAGTTCTTTATAACATTCACATTCCCGTCTGCGGCCGTCAAGACATCGCTACAGAATGCCTTGACGACAACTTCATGACGAATACTGTTGGGGCCTGCCTCAAGCAACGGAAAGACTTTCCCAAACAGGGCGTCAATAGTGTCCCAGTGCCTCGAAGTGCTTTTGAGCCAATCAATATTCGAAGACACTGCACACCAGTGAGAATTTCGGGTGATTTCGACCTTCTCGGCCCCGAGTGAAAGGCAATCCGATACCAAAAGAGTTATGAGCTTCTCCTCAGTTGACCCATTGCCTTCCGGAAGATACATTTTTGGGTTGAGTCGAATGTAATCACACACGTCTCCGGCAAGTATTTGAAAAGACTTTGTCATGGTCGAATTTGCCCTTCCTTGCGTAGTGTCTCAAACAAAGGGAACGCACTGGGCGGGATAAAAAGCTCGCTTCCCGGTATCCGGCCACCAGTGCCTTGTGGAATCGGTCTGAAACCTGCGCCTGCGCCGATAAGAGCGTCGTAGGCGAAGACGGTCACTCCAAATGGAAGCACGGCAGGAGGGTTCCCGGCCCCACCACGGCGCCAAGCGAAGAATTCTGCCGCTGCAGGATTGTCTGCCAAGTAGAACCCAATCCCGCCGTCAACATGCTTTGAAATCGCAGTTTCAACCAGGAGTGGCGCCCCGCCAGCCAACGCCAAGGCGCTGTCACGATCCGTCCCGTGATAGAAGTTCAACCACTGCTCACGGTCGCGAGCAGCCTTGGCAGAAACAGCGGCGGTAGCGGTGGTCGTTGCGCCCGTCGACAACCCATCGGCGGCCTGCTGCAAGAACCCATAGGGCCCGGCCATCGTATTGCTACCTGGGACAGTAGTAGCAGCCTCCTGAACCAGGATCAACGTCGCCCCTGCGAAGACCGCGTAGATCGGTCCCGCAGGCCCCCCGGGAATGCGAAAAACCATGGGCTTGGGCGCTTGCATGACCAGCGAGCCACCCATCAGTGACCGCACATAGCCGCCGGCAAGCATCCGCTTGTTGTATTTGTCAATCTCCGCCCGGAGCACGGTCAGGCACGCACCGGTGCAGCCGGTATTCACAGCTCCACTGCCAGTGATTTCCACTTTCTTCATTTCCTGTGGTTTCGGCTGCGGTGGCAGAGGCTGCGACGGATGCTGATCGGGGTCCGGCAACGGCAGCGGCCAATTCCACTTCTTCTGCGTCAGCTCATTCGGATTCCACC
>NZ_JBFUGN010001224.1:0-1597 GCF_056402895.1 Rhizobacter sp. P3_B12
GTTTTCGCCATGCAAAATGGCGGACAACTGAATGAGAGTGCCGCGATGAAAAGCAAAGAGGGCCAGACCCCGGCGATCCAGGTGCTGGARCGCATGTTTTCGCTGCTGGATCTGCTGGCGTCCCACCAGGATCCGATCTCGCTGAAGCTGATCAGCGAGCAGACCGGCCTGCACCCGTCGACCGCCCACCGCATCCTCAACGACCTGACGGTCGGCCGCTACGTCGACCGGCCCGAGGCCGGCAGCTACCGGCTGGGCATGCGCCTGCTGGAACTGGGCAACCTGGTGAAGGCACGCCTCGACGTGCGCGACGCCGCGCTCGGCCCGATGCGCGAACTGCACAAGCTGACGCACCAGCCGGTGAACCTGTCGATGCGCCAGGGCGACGAGATCGTCTACATCGAACGCACCTACAGCGAACGCTCGGGCATGCAGGTGGTTCGTGCCGTCGGCGGACGGGCGCCGCTGCACCTCACGTCGGTCGGCAAGCTGTTCCTCGCACATGACGACCCCCAGCGCGTGCGGGCCTATGCCAACCGCACCGGCCTGGCCGGCCACACGCGCAACAGCATCACCGAAGTGGCCACGCTGGAGCGCGAGCTGTCGAAGGTGATGCAGTACGGCACCGCGCGCGACGACGAAGAGCTGGAGCTGGGCGTGCGCTGCATGGCCGCCGGCATCCTCGACGACCAGGGCAAGCTGGTGGCCGGGCTGTCGATCTCGGCGCCGGCCGACCGGCTCGAGGAAGCGTGGCTGGAGCGGCTGAAGGCGACCGCCTCGCAGATCTCGGCGGCGCTCGGGCACCGCGGYTGAAATGCAAAAAGCCCGGGATCACCGGGCTTCTTGCATATCGACGGAAACGTCAGTGCTCAGGACGTGAGCTTCGGCACCTCGTGGACGACCGTGGTAGCAGGCTCTGCCACCGCCGGCACCACCGGTGCCAGCTGGTTCACCCAGCGGCGCACGCGCTCCGCATCGCCGATCCGCGAGTACTTGCCGGCCGAATCGAGGAACACCATGATCAGCTTGCGACCGGCCAGCTTGGCCTGCATCACCAGGCAGCGGCCGGCTTCGGAGATGTAGCCGGTCTTCTGCACGCCGATGTCCCACTCGGGGCTGCGCACCAGGCCGTTGGTGGTGTGGAAGGCCTGCATGCGGCGACCGACCATCACCTGGTATTCCGGCGAGGTCGACAGCTCGCTGATCAGGGGACGGGTGCTCGCCTCTTTCACCAGCGAGGCCAGGTCATGCGCGCTCGACTGGTTGCGGCTGGACAGCCCCGTCGGCTCGACATAGTGGGTGTCGTTCATGCCGAGCTCGAGCGCCTTGCGGTTCATCGCCGCAACGAAGGCATCGAGGCCGCCGGGATAGTGGCGGCCCAGCGCATGCGCGGCGCGGTTCTCGGACGACATCAGCGCGAGGTGCAGCATCTCTTCGCGCGTCAGCTGGGTGCCGACCGTCAGGCGCGAGCGGCTGCCCTTCTCGGTGTCGACATCGTCTTGCGTGATCGTGAGGGTTTCATCCAGCGGCAACTGGGCATCGGTGACGACGACGGCCGTCATCAGCTTGGTCAGCGAAGCGATCGGCAGCACGGCAC
>NZ_JBFUGN010001225.1:0-1596 GCF_056402895.1 Rhizobacter sp. P3_B12
TCTTCGCACCGTCTGTAGCTACGCCGTCTTGCTCTTCAGTCGTACCATAGAGTTGTCGGCAATAGATCAGTCCGAAAACAAGGATGACGGCAATTGCGGCGTCCAGAAGCAGGAGAACGCTGAGATTTGTATAACTTGCGACCACCCCGCCAAGTGGCGGCCCGACCGCAATCGCAGCTGCCATCAGTCCGTTGAGCCGAAGTCTCATTCCCTTTGCCGCCGCCGCTGGCACCCACTCCGAGATCAGCGATTGCATCGCAGGGCCCGAGTAGGTGCGTAACATGGCCGCTGCCAGGAAATAAGCAAAGATGCTAATTGTGCTGAGGTTGTTGCTCAGATAAACAAGGAGCAACGCTCTAGCGAAGTGTGTCGCAATAATCCCCGTCACCCTCGCCCTCCGCGGGAATATTCTGACAAACGTCATTGCCAGTAGTATCGCTGGTATCGTCTGGAAAACAATGGAATATGCGACACTTCCGCTACCACTCATCTTCATAAGAGAAACGGTTAGAGCAAAGTATGAAAGAAAGCTTCCTACTTGTCCGCCGATCGCCAGAGCATATATCGGCAAAAATGTAGGCGCCCCACTATGGTTGGGCTTGATCATTAGATATCTTCCTCAAAGAAAACTGCGTTTGTCAGCTGTGCATTAAGTGCGTTGAAATCCAAGTCGGCGAGTTCATTCTCAAAGTGTTCGCGAATATTCTGTAAAGCGTTGGCTGCAAAGGAAGCTGCCCCGCGCTCAGCGAGATACAAATGAACCAGCTTTCGCGCTCGCTGGTACTCTTCGTTGGATACTCCCTCGCGAATGAGATCCCGATAAATGGATCCTAAGCGCCCGCGCGGGCTTCTAAGCTCAGTCCCCGCACCCCGTGGAGCAACTGTTCCTATCATCTGGACGTGATCGTCAGCATGAGTAATTTCCGCATAGCGGTAGCAGAGCGGATCCAAGCCTCGAAGAGCGGAGAATATGCGCCCGCTTCGTGAATGGAGCACGGCCGAGAGAATCGAAATTGCGTGTACTCGATTAATGCCCCGGCGCGAGAAAGGAATGATTATTCCAGCTCCAAAGAATCGATATTCAGAGAGCTCACTTTCTCGGACTTGATTAGACCGGCTATACGAGTTAACAAAACTGCGTAGCGGGTCGGATTTCAGGTACGGTCCGAGGGCGCATCTAAACTCAAGAAGATGCCCCACGGCATATTCGGCAACGGGCAGAGGTGGCGCTGTGGTGACGACTGCAATCTGCTCGTCGTAGTGAGGCTGGCCGGAGGCCGCCTTCAGGCCCGGCGACGATACTCGCCGTCTTAGCGACCCTCTTACCGGTGAGGATCCTGAACTCGGCATCATCTTAGCCATGAAGCGCGCCATCGCGCGCGTCAACGGATCTCCTGCTGTCGCAGG
Organism: Rhizobacter sp. P3_B12; assembly: GCF_056402895.1. Taxonomy (NCBI): domain Bacteria; kingdom Pseudomonadati; phylum Pseudomonadota; class Betaproteobacteria; order Burkholderiales; family Sphaerotilaceae; genus Rhizobacter; species Rhizobacter sp. P3_B12. The sequence goes on from NZ_JBFUGN010001225.1 coordinate 1,408, forward strand.
AAAGGGGTGGTCCAAATCCTTCAGCGTGTCGATAGAAATCTTTGACTCGCACACCTCCCGTGCGTAGCTGAAAAGCATGTCGACGTCCGAAATTGAGATTTCACCCTCAACGCTGAGAAATACTCCGAAATAGCCGTCTAGCGTTGAGAAGGTGATTTCGGAATCTCTCCGGGGCACATCGTTGGCGCT
>NZ_JBFUGN010001226.1:0-1592 GCF_056402895.1 Rhizobacter sp. P3_B12
GCCCCGGCCCCCGATCCGCAGATCGCGATCGAGAAGGAGAAGGCCAAGCAGAAGGAGCTGAAGGCGCAGCAGGACAAGGAAGCCGAAGAGAAGAAGGCTCAGGAAGCCAAGCGCCAAGCGGATGCCAAGGCCGAGGCTGATCGCAAGAAGAAAGAGCTCGAGCGGCAGACGGCGCAGACCGAGGACCAGCGCAAGAAGCAGCTGGAGCGCATCCTCGGCCAGGCCGGCGCCACCGGTGCGGCCACCAGCACCGGCACCGCCGCGCACGACGCGGCGCCGTCGGCCAACTACCGCGGCAAGATCGTCGGCGCGCTCCGCCCCAACATCACGCTGATTTCGGCCATCGAAGGCAATCCTCGGGTCGAGGTCGAGGTGAGCACCGGCCCGGAAGGCACCATCCTCAGCAAGCGCATCACGAAGAGCAGTGGCGTCAAGGAATGGGATGACACCGTGATGCGCGCGATCGACAAGACCGCCAAGCTGCCAGCTGACGAGAACGGCCGCGTACCATCACCGATGACCCTCGTTTTCCGGCCGCTCGACTTCTGAGGCCACCGGGGCCACGGCCGGCAGCGGCAGCGGCGGCTTGCCGTGCCGCTGGCCGGCAGCGCGCTCGCGGCGCCTCAGCAGCCAGGCGACGAAGCGGCCCTCGAACGACCAGGCGCCCCAGCTGACCAGCGCGTCGCCGTCGCCGCAATCGACCCAGCGCAACGCAGGCTGGGCCAGCTTCGCGGTGACCAGCGCCCCGCCGGCCATGAAGCGGCGCAGGTTGATGGCGAGTGTCGCGGGGTCGTCGTCGCCGCGGAACACCTCGGGGTGCGAGGTGCTTTGCAGCGTCGGGCCGACCGCCGCACCGCCGTCGGGATCGAGCAGCAGGCCGCTGCCATCCACCCACGACGGTGCGCGGCCGGGCAGCACCAGCAGCGGCGCATCGCAGACCAGGCGCATGCCGTCGCCGACCATCGCCTGCCGCCCGCCGAGGGCGACGCAGCGCTCCTCGAACAGCGTGACGTTGCGGCGCTTCAGGATGCGGTGCATGCGAACCTGCGCGGAGGACGGGAAATCGGGCAGCGGCGGGCCGCCGTGGGTGACGAGCGCAACGCGCGCCCGCTTGCCCAGGCGGCGCTGCACCGCGAGCGACAGTTCGACGCCGGCGATGCCCGAGCCGACCACGACGACGCTCAGCGTGCGCTGCTGCGCCAGCGCGAGCAGGGCATCCCACAGGCGCACGAACTGCTCGCCGGGCTGCATGAAGAGGGCATGCTCGCGGGCGCCGGCGATCGCGTCGCGGTCCATCACCGGCGCGGGGTCCAGGCTCAGCGCGTCGTAGTCGATGACCTGGCCGCCGGCGAGCGTGACGCGGCGCGCGGCGGCGTCGAGCGAATCGACCTCGCCTTCGACCAGGGTCACATGGGCCTGCTGCGCGAGCGGCAGCAGCGGCGTGACGCTGTCGTCGAGGCTGCGGCGGCCGGCCACCCAGCCGGGCAGCGCCGCGCCCGCCATCGGGCGCAGCGAGGGCGCCACCAGCGTGACCTGCGCCGCGGGCAGCGCCTGCGCCGCGAACTCGCGCAGCACCTGGAGGTGGGCGGGCC
>NZ_JBFUGN010001227.1:0-1591 GCF_056402895.1 Rhizobacter sp. P3_B12
TAGGTGGTCCGCAGCGATGAACACAACAGGTGCGGCGATGACGTGCAGCGTGGCTCTCATGCGAACTACCATTTGGCATGAGCTGCGCGCCCCAGCTTGCCGTGGCAGATCAGCTCAAGAGAAGTTGTCAATGACAGGGAAGTCTAACGACCCAAAAGAGCACTCTCGTGAAGGGCTGCATCTGGCCGAGTGCGGCGGTGGGATCGCGTGTGGTTGTCAGCGGCAGGTGTCGAAGCCTGCACCCCTTCCGAGGACGACTGAGGTCGTACGTTTACCGTTCCGCGACGCTGACGGAGAGATCGTAGCCGCTCATGTAGTTGCCCGAAAGCGGACGGCGATGAAGGACCGCTCCTGGCCGACATCGGTCCGACGCCTCCTCGAGGCAGCATCAGCGATTCGCTGCCCAGGCGACGATGAGAGCGAAAGGGATCCATGGCCATAGACCAAACCACCAGTTGTCGACACGGACCCTCTCGCTTCGCACATGCGCGCCGTCGATGAAAACCTGGCAAGGAAACGATCGCGGTGTTCCGAGGCCCCATCGCAGCTTCGCTTCGTGCCTCTCACCTCTGACTTCGAACGCCTCAATCGTTTCCCCGACAGCCTTGTACACCCCGCCTGTCTGCAGCACGACGTGGTCGTCGATTTCCAGAACGATCGACGCCGTTTGCCAGGCGTAACGGCTGACGAGCCGCGCGGAAAGCTTCAGCGGGAGCCCATTCCAAGTACCGCTTCGCGTCGTGTCTCGAAGATCAGGCAAGTGCGGGTGCTTTCTGAGAGGTCGGTGGATGGTCAGGCGCTGAACTTCTGGGGAAACAGCCGATGAGCGGCAAAGCAGCCTGCTACGCCACCAAGACCTATGGCAAAAAACTGAAGTGAAACGAGTGGACTGGGCAGTGCGAGAGCCATGCACACTGTGGCGCCCCATAGCCCGGCGAACAAGAAAGTCAAGCCGATGAACAGAGCAGCCCCCGCAGGACGATTCCATGGTTTCAATAGAAGCGACGGCGGCAACGCGAACGTGCCAGGGGGCAGCTTCTGAAGTTCCAACCAAAGGATGCCGACCGAGGTCACCAGGGCGGCGGGAAGCGTGATAGCTACGCTCGTCCAAGAAGGTGAATGCTGCGAAGGAAATGTGGCAGAGAGGTAGCCCCATCCCGCGCAAACGAAGAACCAGAAGAGGTAGAAGAGTCTCACGTTTGCAGTGCCTGATCTTGCATGCCGACCTCTCGACATCGAGGAGATGCTAGGGTGGCATCGTAGCGTCACGAGAAGCACTGCCGCAGAGCGGACGTCACGAAAGGACCGCTTGTGGCCGTTTGCGGAAGCGGTCGCGATCGGCGCAACTAGCCGCACAGTCACGATGGCAGCTGGTCGGGGAGACGGCGAACTTTGCTCAGGCGCGGGAAACTGACGTCTGGCTCTATGAACAACRGCGCCGCAACACCATGCCGAATCTCGCAACCCACTACCACTACCTGGCGGGAGTCTCCGTTCGGCAGTTGCACCTCAACCCAACTGCCGCGAGGTGGCAACTCCGTCGCCGAAGCGAACGTGCCATCGACGACGTACCACTTGCCCAGCTCGAGAC
>NZ_JBFUGN010001228.1:0-1583 GCF_056402895.1 Rhizobacter sp. P3_B12
TCGCCCTGAGCTTGTCGAAGGGCCGGGCTGAGCCTGCCGAAGCCTTCGTCTCACAATTCCCCGGCCACCGGCCGCGCGCTGTGCAGCTTGTGCAGCGTGATCTTGCGCACCTCCGCCTTGCTCGCCTCGATGTGGGTGCGCAGCATCAGCTTGGCCGCGTCCGCCCGCCGCGCCAGGATCGCCTTCAGGATCTTCGCGTGCTCGTCGTAGGTGGCGCTGATGCGCGGCGGTTGCGTGAAATCGAGGCGGCGCACGATGCGGATGCCGTCGGTCACGTCGGCATGCACGCGCGCCATCTCCAGGTTGCCGGCGGCCGACACCAGCGTCGCATGGAAGGCCTCGTCGAGCGCGGCGACCTCGGCGGTGTCGGACTTGCGCTCCTTCTCGGGCACCAGCCAGATCGCCTTCAGCAAGCCCAGGTCGGGCATCGGCTCGGCCGCGCACAGCCGGTCGACCGCGGTGGCCTCGAGCACCACGCGCAGGTCGTACAGCTCCTCCAGCTTGCGGAAATCGAACGGCGACACGCTCCAGCCGCTGCGGAACGCCACCTGCACATAGCCTTCGAGCTCGAGCCGGAACAGCGCCTCGCGCACCGGCGTGCGCGACATCTCCAGCCGCTCGGCCATGTCGCTCTCGGTGAAGCCGTCGCCGGGCAGCAGCACGAAATCGAAGATGGCCGCCTTGATGCGCCGGTAGGCGGCCTCGGCGCGGGTCAGGTCGCGGGGGTTGGCGCGCGGGTTGTTCTTCGTGGCCAGCGGTTTCATCCGAGCAAGCTTACATGGGCCGACACGACCCGCCAGCCGGCGGGGGTGCGCATCCAGGTCTGCGTCTGCCGGCCGGGCCGCGTGCCGCCCTCGCGCTGGAACTCGATGTGCGTGGTCGCGAAATCCTCGCCGTAGGTCGTGAGCTGCGTGCGCAGCACGCTGCGCGCCAGGCCGGTGGCGGGCCGGGCCGAGCGGAAGGCACGGATCGCCTCGATGCCGTACAGGTTCTCGCCGACGCCGTAGCGCAGCGTGTGCGGGCTGTCCCAGAACAGCTCGTCGAGCACCGCCACATCGTTGCCGACCAGCGCGCGCTCATAGCGCTCGAACGCCGCGGTGAGCGCGGCCAGCACGTCGGGGCGGTTGATCTCCATCGAGGTCCGGTCCTCAGATGCCGGCCACCGGCGACGCGGCGGCGCCGCTCGCTTCCAGCGCGCGCGCCACGCGCAGCGCCAGGTCCTCGCGCCAGGGTGCCGCGATCACCTGCACGCCGATCGGCAGCTTCTGCATCCCGTGCGGCCACAGCGGCGCGGCCACCACCGGGCAGCCGGCGAACGACACAGGCTGCGTCAGCAGGCCCATCGACGGGCGGGTCGGCATCGCGACGCCGTTCAGGTCGAAGGTCTCGTCACCGAGCGGCGTGGCCTGCACCGGGGTCGCGGGCGCGAGCAGCACGTCCCAGTCGGCGAACAGCGCGTTGATGCGGTCGCGGTACAGCCGGCGAAAGCGCTGCGCCCGCACGTACCACTCGGCCGGCTGCAGCGCGCCGGCGATGAAGCGGTCGACCGACAGCGGCTCGTACTCGGCGGCGCGTTCGCGCAG
>NZ_JBFUGN010001229.1:0-1574 GCF_056402895.1 Rhizobacter sp. P3_B12
GACCGCGCGGAACTGCTTCAGGTCGACCGGCTTGGTCAGGTAGTCGTAGGCGCCGGCCTTCAGCGCCTCGACCGCGTTCTCGGCCGAGCCGTACGCGGTGATCACGATCGCCTTCTCGCGCCGGTTGCCCTCTTCGAGGCGGCGCAGCAGGTCGAGCCCGGTGCCGTCGGGCAGCCGCATGTCGGTGATGACCGCGCTGTACGTGCGGTCCTTCAGGTGCAGCAGCGCGTCGTCGACGGTGGCCGCCGTCTCGACGTCATAGCCCTCGCGCAACAGCGTCAGCTCGTACAACGTGCGCAGGTCCGGTTCGTCGTCGACGACCAGCAGGCTGAAGTGGGAAGGCGAACTCATGATGTGAGGTGCAGTCGGGTCTCGGGCGCTTCGGTGCCCGCCAGGGGTTTGCGCCGCATCGCGACAAAGAATTCGTTGCGGTTCGGCTCGCTGGCGGCGCGCAGCCGGTAATCGATGCGCGCGCCGTAGCGCTCGCACAGTTCCCGGCAAATATACAAGCCCAGGCCGGTGCCGCGGCTGCGGGTCGAGAAGAAAGGCTCGAACAGGTAGCGCTCGACCTCGGGCGGGATCGGCTCGCCGTTGCTGGTGACGCTCAGCACCACGTGCACGTCGTCGCGTGCCGACAGCGTCAGGCGCACGCCGCCGGGCATCGGCTGCGCATGGCGCTTCGCGTTGTCGAGCAGGTTGACCATCACGCGGCGCAGGTGCTCGGGGTCGAACACGACGCCCAGCGCCTCGTCGGGCAGCTTGACGCGCAGCAGGCTGTCGCCGCCGATCGGCATGCCGGCGGCACGCGCCCATTCGCTGCAGATGGCGGCGACCAGCGCGGTCGCGTCGATCGGGCCACCGTCGTGCACCTCGCTGGGCGTGACTTCCATCACGTCGTCGACGATGCGCTTCAGCCGGCCGACGTTCTCGGTGACCATCTGCGTCAGCTGGCGCTGGACGGCGGTGGTCGCGTCTTCGGAGAGCAGCGCGTTGGCCTGCGAGATCGCGGCCAGCGGGTTGCGGATCTCGTGCGCGATGCCGGCCGACACCCGGCCCATCGCGGCCAGCTTTTCCTGGCGGGTGCGCGCCTGCATGCTGCGCACGTCCTCGATGAACAGCACGCAGAGCGCTTCGCTCGGGTCGGGCGCCTGGCGCCGGGTGAAGCGCACCCGCACCCGCAGCGTGCGCGGCGGGCTCGATTCGAAATCGAGCACCACGTCGCGCCCGCCCTCGGGCCAGGTCGATTCGGCGAACGCGCGCTCGACCGCCTTCACGAGCTCGCCCCAGGCCTCGACGCCCTGCAGCTGGAACGGCGCCTCGCGCGAGACGCCGCTCGGCGCCAGCAGCGCGCGCGCCGCCGGGTTGGCGGTGCGCACGCGGCCGCGCTGGTCGACCACCAGCACGCCCTCCTGCATCTCCTCGATCACCAGCCGGTTCAGCTGCGCCTGCTGGCGCGCCAGCTCCAGGCTGCCGCGCGCGGTGAGCTCTTCGCGCGCCAGGCGCCCGGCCAGCTCGCCGGCCAGCAGCGTGATGACGAAGAAGCCGCTGCCGGCCAGGCCGGCCTGCGTCATCAG
>NZ_JBFUGN010001230.1:0-1573 GCF_056402895.1 Rhizobacter sp. P3_B12
GATGAAGGAACGGCGTTCCATGCGGTGTCTCCTTTTGAATGCGGTGATGCGGGTGTACCGCGGGGAATTCTAGAAGTCGCGTCGCGCCCGGCGCTGCGGTGTTTCCCCGTCAGCGAAACTACGCACGGGGGCTACGCAAGAAGCTCGCGGTCTTACAGGCCGGCGATCTTCATCTCGGGGATCAACACCGAGCCGATGGTCTTGGTGCCCATCGTGTAGGCGTCGGCGCCGACCGCGACGATGTTCTTCAGCATCTGCTTCAGGTTGCCGGCGATCGTGATCTCGTGCACCGGGTAGGCGATGCGGCCGTTCTCGACCCAGAAGCCGGCGGCGCCGCGCGAGTAGTCGCCGGTCACGTAGTTGACGCCCTGCCCCATCAGTTCGATCACGAACAGCCCGCGGCCGAGCTTGCGCAGCATCTCGTCGAGGTTGTCGCCGGGCTTCGTCAGCCGGCTCGTGAAGCTCAGGTTCTGCGAGCCGCCGGCGTGGCCGGTGGTCTTCATGCCGAGCTTGCGCGCCGAGTAGCTCGACAGGAAATAGCCCTGCACGACGCCGCCGGTGACGACATCGCGCACCCGCGTGACGACGCCTTCGTCGTCGAACGGCGCGCTGCCCTTGCCGCCGCGCACGTGCGGGTTCTCGCGGATGTCGATGTGCGGTGCGAGCACTTCCTTGCCGAGGCTGTCGAGCAGGAAGCTGGAGTTGCGGTACAGCGCGCCGCCGCTGGTGGCCTGCACGTAGCCGCCGAGCAGCCCGGTGGCGAGCGTCGACTCGAACAGCACCGGCACCACGCAGGTCTTGATCTTGCGCGACTTCAACCGCGACAGCGCGCGCTCGGCGGCGTAGCGGCCGATGGCTTCGGGGCTCGCCAGGTCGCCGGGGGCGCGCATCGAGCTGTACCAGGCGTCGCGCTGCATGTCGTCGCCGCCGCGGCCGGGCAGCGACGCGATCGGCGCCACCGACACCGAATGCCGCGAACTGGCATAGCCGCCGCGGAAGCCGCGGCTGTTGCCGGCGAAGAAGTGCGACTGCTGCGCCGACACGCCGGCGCCCTCGCTGTTGGTGATGCGGCGGTCGGTGGTGAGCGCGGCGGCCTCGCAGCGCTGCGCGATCTCGGCGGCGCCGGCGGCGTCGATGTCCCACGGGTGGAACAGGTCGAGGTCGCGGGTGGCGGCTGCGCCGAGCGCCAGGTCGGYGTCATCCGGCAGGCCGGCGGCCGGGTCTTCGGCGGTGAAGCGGGCGATGTCGTAGGCGGCCTTGACCGTCTGCTCCAGCGCGACCGGCGAGAAATCGGAGGTACTCGCGTTGCCGCGGCGCTGGCCGAGGTAGACGGTGACGCCGATCGACTTGTCGCGATTGCGCTCGACGTTCTCGATCTCGCCCTTGCGCACCGACACCGACAGGCCTGCGCCCTCGGAGACCTCGACCCCCATGTCGCTCGCGCCGAGCGACTTGCCGAGCGACAGCGCGTCTTCGACCAGTTGCTCGAAGCGCTCGCGCGAATACGCGAAACCGTGGATGGGGAGGGAGGACTGGGTCATGGAGGCAGCAGGCGCACGAGGCAGCCAAGAGG
>NZ_JBFUGN010001231.1:0-1566 GCF_056402895.1 Rhizobacter sp. P3_B12
GTGCAGCGCGAAGCCCAGCGTGTGCGCCTTGTGCAGCGCCGTCTCCAGCACGCGCGCGACGATCTGCGTCGTGCCGGCCGGGCTGGTGGTCGGCGTCAGGATGATCGTCAGCCCCTCGGGCTGCAGCGCGCAGTCGTGCAGCAGCTTGTCGATGATCACCGGCGGCGGCGGCCGGTCGACCTCCATCACCAGCACGCCGCAGTCGGCGCGGTCGCGGTAGCCGAGTTCCTGGTACAGGGCTTCCTTGCCGGCCAGTGCGCGCGCCGGGCCCGAGCCGAGCGAGAAGAACTTCTTGCCGCCGGTTTCCTCCTTGGTGGCCGCGAGGCTCCAGCCGGCGTACTGGCTGCCCAGGCAGGCCAGCACCGGCTGCGAGCTGCGCACCTCGATCCAGCTCGGCCAGCCGTGCTGCGCGCCGGCGCGCAGGCCGACCTGGCCCAGCCCGCCCATGCAGATCTCGCCGATCAGCAGGCCGGCGGCGACGCTGCCGCGCGCCTCGATGCCGGCGTCGACGATGCACACGCCACGGTCGTCGCGGCGCACCGTGACCTGCAGGGCGTCGGCATCGGCGAGCAGGCGCTCGACCAGCGGGCGCGCCCGCGCGTTGACGCTCAGGAGGGTGTCGTTCATGGCGCTGTCTCCGGTGTGTCCAGGGTGTCCAGCAAGGCCTCGCGGGCGCGGTGCAGGCTGTCCCTCACCGCCTCGGGATCGCCGCCGCTCGCGCTCAGGCTGCACAGCGGGTCGCCGGCCGCGATGCGGGTGCCGGTGCAGGGCAGGTCGTGTGCGCCGGGCCAGGCGGCGAGCCGCTGCGCGAGCGTCTCGTCGACCTGCTCGTCGTGGCGCGCGAACACGATCTCGGTGCCGTTGACGGGGTCCCGGCCGGTGCGCGGTGCCGGCAGCATGCCGTGCAGGCAGGCCTGCACATGGGCCGCCATCACGCCGTCGCCGTACAAGGCCATGCTGGCCGGCGGGCGCGGGTTGACCTCGAGCACGGCGATCTCGTCGCCGTCGCGCATGAAGTCGAGGCTGCACAGGCCGCGCAGTTCGAAGCCGGCGGTCAGCGCGTCGACGGCGACGCGTGCCTGCGCTGCGGCGCGGCCTTCGAGCGGCACCGGCCCGACCACGCCGCAGAACACGAACGGCCGCGTGCCGAAGCGGCGCACCGTGATCTCGTTGAAGCCAAGCAGCGCCGCGCGGCGGCCGTTGCCGATGAAGGTGGCCGACATCGGCACGCCCGGCGCCTCCTGCTGCAGGTAGTGCTGCGCCGGCATTTCGGCCACCCGCTGCGGCGTGGCGCGGCTCACCTGCCAGCCGCCGCTGCCCAGCGCGTCCTTGGTCAGCCAGTGCGAGCCGTCATCCGGCAGCGTGCGCGACAAGGCGCCCAGCCGCACCGGCGGGTGGTGGATGCCATGCGACGCGAGGAAGCCGAAGAAGAGCGCCGGGTCGCGCACGCGGCACACCGCCGACACCGGCGTGCCGACCAGCGGCAGCAGCTGCGCCGCTTCGGCCAGCAGCCGCGGCCGGCCCTCGAAGCCGCTGCCGGCGACCCAGCCGCGCACGTCGCCGCGC
>NZ_JBFUGN010001232.1:0-1566 GCF_056402895.1 Rhizobacter sp. P3_B12
GCGTGGCGCATCCGGCCCACGGCGATCGACAGCGCGAGCCACCACAGCGCCGAGCCGACGAACACGCCGGCCACCATCACCAGCGGTGAGCCGCCGGCCACCTGCGCACTCATCGCGCCGAAGATCGCGATGAAGGACACGATCGTCATCGGGTTCGACAGCGTCAGCGCGAAGGTGGTCGCGAAGCAGGTCCACAGCGCAGGCACCGGGGCCGGCGCGGCGCCCGCTTCGTTGCCGGCCGCCTGGTGCCAGCCGGACCACGCGAGCCGCAGCAGCACCAGCCCGCCGAACACCGCGAGCCAGGTCTTCGCGCCGACCAGCCAGGCGATCAGCGCGGTGGCACCGAACGCGCCCACCGCGCCGTAGACGGTGTCGGCCGCCGCCGCGCCCATGCCAGTGRCCAGGCCCGCACGCCAGCCGGCATCCAGCGTGCGCTGGATCGTCAGCAGCCCGATCGGGCCGACGGGGGCGGCGATCGACAGGCCGATCAGCGCGGATTGGAAGAACAGGAGCCAGGAGATCGAGGTCTGCATGGCCGGCATTCTCACCGGCTCAATCGACCTCTTCGACGCCCTTTTCTTCGTCCCCGTCTTCCTCCCCCTCCCTGCTGCCGCCCAGCCCCTCGTCGCTGTCGACCGCCTCGACCTCTTCCGTATCCGGCTTCTCGACGAAGTCCTCGTCCGCCACCTCCTGCATCGCCAGCATGATCGTCATCAGCTCATCGCGCGCACCCCTCACCGGGGCGACGGGCTTCTTCGCCTTCTCGGCGTCGAGATCGCCGACAGGATTCTTCGAGTAGGTGCGTGCGCTGTCCTTGTAGGCCTGGTCCCGGAGCCGCGATTTCGCATAGGACATGTGGTCCGACCGGTTCGGGACCACCGTGATGGCGCCTGAGCCGACGAGCGCGGTGGAGTCCATCGTGAGCGGCCCGTTCAGCGCCACGAGAAAGATGCGCTCGGCCGGTACGTGGATCGCCTCGACCAGCAGCGCCTTCAGCAAGACCAGCGCCGAGCCGGTGGAGAGGGTATCGAAGATGACGATGCTGTCGCGGATCTTCGCGCCCCGGAAGCAGGTACGCAGGAACTCGAGTGCATGGGCGCGCACCTTGTCGACCTTGTCCTGCTTGATGTCGCTGAGGGGCACGTCCACCACGTCGGCACCGCGCATGCGCATGGCCGTGGCGATGAAATCCGCACTGCCGCCCGGCGAGACGTAGGTGGTCGAGGCGATCGGATAAGTCTGCTCGATCCAGTCGGTCATGCCGATCAGGCCGTGCGCGTCGTTCATCGCCAGGGGTCCCGGCGGCGCCTTGCCGTAGCGAAGCTCGTTGCGCTTGATCTCCTGCGGTTCCCCCAGCTGCGCGACGAGTTCCTCGTAGCGGGCATGGCTGGCAATCGCGGATTTCCAGGTGTCATAGGTGATCCTGAGCTTCGAGGCCGCGAGCTTCTTGAGCCACACCCAGGCCGGAATGGTCAGCCCGAGGCTCTTGCGCTTGAACAGCATGTGGAACTGCCTGTACTTCAACTCGCGGTACGGGCCGGTGTCTGACGATGCGATGTCCAGGAC
>NZ_JBFUGN010001233.1:0-1560 GCF_056402895.1 Rhizobacter sp. P3_B12
GCCGAGGCACGTGCATGCAGGCCGAGCTTATTGCTGATGGTGATGCTGGTTTTGGTCATTTCCGCCTGGTTTGAAGGCCTGGTTCTGCGGACGCGCGGAGGCCACTTGCATCACGCCTTGCGTGGCACCCGCCATCGCACGTGCCACCATCGCGTCGAGGGATTCGTCGGCATAGCAGAGAGAGCGCCACAGCATCGGCACGTTGACGCCGGCGATGACCTTGACGTGCAGGCCGTCGGCCAGGCGCTGCGCCACGTTGCAGGGCGTGGCGCCGAACACGTCGGCGAAGATCAGCGCGTCGGGGTTGCTCACGCGGCGCAGCATCTCGCGCGCCTGCTGCTCGACCTCCTCGACCGGCATGCCGGGCAGCACATCGAGCGCCTCGACCAACCGGGCACAGTCCGGGAAGGTGTGCTGCGCCACCGCTTTCAGCGATGACGCCAGCGGCGCGTGGGCAATGATGAGAAGACCGGGCATGGTTTTCGATTATCGGCAGTTCGAGCTGCCGACTTGGTGGCTGCGGCTTGTGGCGTGGCCCCGACTCGCCACAAAAACCACACATGTGCACCAAACCGGCATGTGACTACAACGCCGGCGGGCCGTCCGGCGCTGACACGCAGCGTCACACGGCGAGCTTCAGCCCGTCGAAAAACGTGTCGACGGCCGACGCGTCCACGCGCGCGCCGAGCACCGTCGCCTGGTAAATCACGGTGCCCTTGACGAAAAACAGCAGCTCCTGGCGCACCTGCGTGCCGTCCGGGAAGCGCCCGTCGACCCGGACGCGCTGCGCCAGCGGATTCGGCGTCATGCCGGACACCGCGGCGGGCGCTGCAACGACAGGGACTCCGCCCAGGTTGCCGGCGGCGGCCGCCCGCAGCGCATCGAGCGTCGCGGCGACGCGCGATGGATCCTGCACATCGGTGACGCTGAGCGCGAAGGTCGCACCGGCCGCCTGGCAGGACTGCAGGTTCATCGTCAGCGGGGTGCCGGCCAGGGCCACCACCCGCACGTCCTGCGCAGGCCGGCACGGGAACAACGCAAGCACGCCGGCGCCGACGGGGCGGACCTCGCGCCAGTCGAGCGACGGCGTGCAGGCTGCCAAGGCCACGCACGCGACGATGCAAAGTCGGGAAACTCGGGAAGGCGGCATCGGTCCATTATCCCGACCCGCGGCGCCACAATCGCCCGCATGAGCACTCTCCCCTCCCCGCCGCAGCCGCTGTCGGGCGTCCGCATCCTCGACCTGTCGCGGGTGCTGGCCGGCCCCTGGTGCACCCAGACGCTCGCCGACCTCGGCGCCGACGTGATCAAGGTCGAACGCCCGATGCGCAACGGCAGCGGCGGCGACGACACCCGCGGCTGGGGCCCGCCCTTCCTGAAGGCCCGCGACGGTGAGGACACCGCCGAGGCGGCCTACTACCTCGGCACCAACCGCAACAAGCGTTCGATCACGGTCGACATCGCGCGGCCGGAGGGCCAGGCCCTGATCCGCCGGCTGGCGGCGCGGTGCGACGTCTTCATCGAGAACTTCAAGGTCGGCGACATGGCCCGCTACGGGCC
>NZ_JBFUGN010001234.1:0-1560 GCF_056402895.1 Rhizobacter sp. P3_B12
CTGCTCGCCTTCGCGCGGCGCCAGCCGCTGCAGGCCGAGCCGGTGGTGGTGGATGCGATGGTCGAGGAGATGCTCGACCTGATCGACTACAGCGCCGGCGACGCGGTTCAGGTGGCGCTGGCGCTGCGGGCCGGCGAGGCCTGCGTGCACGTCGACCGCGGGCAGTTGGAGAACGCGCTGCTGAACCTGGTGATCAACAGCGCGGCCGCGATGCCCGGCGGCGGGCGGCTGCAGGTTGCGACGCGGGTGGACGGCGACGAGCTCGAGCTGTGCATCGCCGACACCGGCGCCGGCATCCCCGAGGCGCTGCGCGAGAAGGTGTTCGAGCCCTTCTTCACGACCAAGGCGGAGGGCGAAGGCAGCGGGCTCGGGCTGTCGATCGTCTACGGCTTCGTGAAGCAGTCGGGCGGGCGCATCGCGCTCGCGAGCCGCATCGGCGAGGGCACGAGCGTGACGCTGCGCTTTCCGCTCGGCGCGGCGGCGGCGGCCGCGTCGGCCGGCACGCCCGGTGCCTTGGCCGCGCGGCTGGTCGTGTCATCGGTGCTGCTGGTGGACGACGACGACGAGTTCCGCAGCACCGTGGCCGAGATGCTGCAAGCCGCCGGCTGCGAGGTGCGCACCGCGGCCGGCGCCGAGCAGGCGCTGCGGGCACTGCGCGAGGCGCCGCTGCCGCAATTGCTGCTGTCGGACGTGCGGCTGGGCGACGGCATCAGCGGCGTGCAGCTGGCGCAGGCCGTGGCGCACGAGTGGCCCGGATTGCGCGTGGCGCTGATGTCCGCGATGCCGGACCAGGCCCTCGGCATGCAGCCCGGCTGGCGCGACGGCTGGCCCTTCCTGCAGAAGCCGTTCGATGCGCCGACGCTGCGGGCCTGGCTGGCCGGGCTCAGCGCTCCCGCGCGGCCTCCTGCGCCACCTTCTTCACCGGCGACAACAGGTACTCGATCACCGACCGCCGTCCCTGCTGGACTTCGGCCGTGACGGCCATGCCCGGGTTCAGCACCAGCTTCTCGCCGGTGGCGGCGCTGGTCAGCACCGGGCTGTCAATCTGCACGATGGCGCGGTAGTTCAACTGCGGCTGGCCCGGCTGCTGCGCTTGCTGTTGCTGCTTCGGATCGGTCGCATCGGCGCTGACGAGAATCACCCGGCCGTCGAGCAGGCCATATTTCTGGAACGGATAGGCAGCCACCTTCACCTTCGCGAGCTGGCCGACGCTGACGAAGCCCACGTCCTCGTTGTGCAGCTGCACCTCGGCCTGCAGCGGCTCGCCCTGCGGCACGATGTTCATCAGCAGTGCACCCGCCGACACCACCGCGCCGCGCGTGGTCGTCGCCAGATCCTTCACGATGCCGGCGTTCGGCGCGCGGATCTCCAGCTGCCCGGCGCGCACCGTCGACTTCTGCCATTCCTGGTCGCTGCGGTTCAGCGTGGCCAGCGTCTCGATGCGTTCGTTCTCCAGCTGCGAGCGGTACTGCGAGCGCAGCGCCGCCAGCTTGCGTTCGGATTGCGCCACCGCCAGCGCACCGCTCTGCACGTTGGCGGTCTGCACCTTCACGTCCTGCT
>NZ_JBFUGN010001235.1:0-1551 GCF_056402895.1 Rhizobacter sp. P3_B12
ACCCCAGTAGAACGACGCCAGGCCGTCATTGGTGCCCAGCACCGAAGCGCTGACCACCGCCAGCGCGAACAACAGCACGAACCAGATGACGGCACGCATCGGGAAGGGGGGCCTCAGGTCAACGGCCGGCCGTCGCGGTGGCGAGCGCCGCGAGCGTGTCGTCGGGCCGCGGCAGCACCACCTGGCGGGCGCCGGCCGACACCTGCTTCACCAGTTCGAGCGCCACCGTCGTGCGGCGCGAGCTGCGGTCGAAGTAGCGCTCCAGCGCCTGCTGGGCGCTCTGCAGGTCGGTCTGCGCCGCGTCGAACTGGCGGCTCAGCACCGCCAGGCGCGCGTTCAGCAGGCGCAGCTTCAGGTTCTCGCGCAGGAAGAAGGCCTGCTCCGGCGCCAGCCACATCGCATCCGGGTTGTCGATGCGGGTCACGCGCACCAGCGAGCGGGTCTCGCCCCAGACGCGGTCGAACAGCGCCCCCAGGCGATCGGACAGCTCGGCCAGCCCACCGCCCACCGGCACCGGCGCGCTCTGGCTGGCGCTGCGGGCGCTCGGGCGCGGTCCCGAGGCCGCCGGCTTCACCGGCTCGCGCCGCGGCTCGACCTGCACCAGCAGCGGCAGTTCATCGACCAGCCGCACCACCTCGTCGACCTTGATCGACAGCCCGCCGATGTCGGCCACGCCGACCGACTTGACGCGGTCGATGTCGCGCGCGATCGCGCGGCGCACGCCGTCCAGCCGCGGCTGGCTGTAGCGGGCCAGGCGCTCGTCGGCCTGCTTCAGCGCCGCCACCAGCGGCTCGGCACTGCCGGTGATCGCCGATTGCTGCTGGGCCACGCGCAGGCCGGCGTCGATGTCGACCAGCACGTTCTCGTCGCGCGAGCGCGACAGCGACTGGATCAGGTCCTCGAGCTGGCTGCGCTGGATCGCGACCTCGGCCAGCTTGGCCTCGAGCAGCGCGACCTTGGCCGCACTGTCGCGCRCGACCTCCTGCGCCTGGCGCGCCATCACCTGCGCCTCGCCGGACTGCCGGCCGCTGTCCTGCTGGCGGCGCACCAGCTCCTGCTCCAGCGTGCGCACCCGCTGCTGCGCCGACCAGGCCTGCACCAGCGCGATGACGATCAGCAGCACCAGCAGCGCGAGCACCGCCGGCGCGAGCCAGCCGGGCAGGCGGCGCGGCGCCACGGCGACAGCCACGGGTGCGGTGGGCACCGGCTCGGTGTGGGCGGGCGGGGAGGCAACGGTGTCGGTCACGATGCGATCGATTGTATGCAGGCCACCACTTCCGCGAGAGCAGGCCGGGATTCGAGCACCTGCCCGAGGCCGAGCGAGCGCGCGCGGGCCGCGATGCGCGGGTGCGTCGCGAGCGCGCGGCCGGCCGCCCAGGGCCGTGAAGGCGCGAGCGCCTCCAGGTGGTCGACCGCCTCGGAGCTGCTGAAGAACCACAGGTGCCGAGCCGGGCGGTCGAGCGCGGCCTGCAGCAGCGCGCGCCCGGCGTCGTCGAGCAGCGGCGCGCTGCGGCCGTAGGCGCAGGCCAGCGACACCGTGGCGCCCTGCTC
>NZ_JBFUGN010001236.1:0-1550 GCF_056402895.1 Rhizobacter sp. P3_B12
CTGCAGTGTGGTCGCTGTCTGACACCCCCGAGGAATAGGCACGCTATTGCCCGCTTATCGTTGGCTGGCCGGGCGGCCTGTCTCGCAGAATGCGTTTTCAGGGACACACCAGCGAGACCTCCATGAACTCTGACTCCATCGACCGTTCCTGGCGCGCACTGCCGGCGCTGCGCCTGCCGCTGTCGGGCTTCCTGGAAGAGCGGGGGCAGGGGGTCGACAACCTGCTGGCCACGCTGGTGCGCCGCATCACCGGCGGCAACCTCGCCTACCTGGGCGTGCCGGCCGACCTGGTGTACCGGCTCGCCTGCCTGTGCAGCCGCTGGTCGCCCGACCTGCAGGAATTCATCGCGCAGGTGCTGGAGCGCAGCGGCAACCTCGATCACTTCCTGACGCAGCCGGCCGCGATCGACCACCATGCCGACATGTACGGCCTGCTCGAAGCCAGCATCACCGCGGCCGAGTTCGCGATGAACGCCGACCACGACGCGCGCAGCCGCAAGCCGCTGCCGCCGATCGTCTCGGAGCTGCAGCAGATCTGCTCTGCCACCGCCTTCCTGTTCGATCTCGGCAAGGTGTTCAGCGAACACCCGGGCCAGGATTTGCCGCGCAGTGCGCGCCGCCAGTTGCAGCCGCATGCCGACCTGTCGCGCTGCTGGCGCAGCAGCTGGACCACGCTGGCGCGCCGCAACCCGATCCTCGCCGCCTGGCTCGACCAGGTGGCCGGCCGCCGCTCCGGCGCGACCGCCGCGGTGCGCGCCGCGCGCGCGCTGACGCACAACGCGGTGCGGGCGAGCTGGCGCAGCGACAGCCAGTTGTTGCCGGTCTGACATCCCCATGCAGGCATGCGGCTTGCCGCCGTTCGGGCATCGACCCGAACGGAGTGCAGCATGCCCACCAAGACCGCCCGCAAGACTTCCCGGACCGACCGACCGCGAGCCGACGAGGGCGATGCGGTCGCGGTGAAGCACCGTCGCATCCAGGCCGCGCAGGACAGCGCCGACGCGAAGAAGGCCTCCACCGACCAGCAGAAGAGCAAGACGCCCGTGCAGGCCGGTGCCCGCGAGCAACCGGCCCAACTGCCCGCGCAGCACATCGACAAGCCGGGGCTGGAAGCCGAACTCGAGCTGAAGCCCAAGTTCCTCGCACCGTACTACGAGGGCAGCCACAAGCTGCAGGATGCCGCGGCGCTGATCACCGGCGGCGATTCCGGCATCGGCCGCGCGGTGGCGGTGCTGTTCGCGCGCGAAGGCGCCGATGTCGCGATCGTCTACCTGAACGAGCATGAAGACGCCGAGGAGACGAAGCGCTGCGTCGAGGCCGAAGGCGGCCGCTGCGTGCTGATCCCCGGCGACGTGCGCGACCCGGCGTTCTGCCGCGCTGCGGTGGCCCGGGCGGTGAAGGCCTTCGGCAAGCTCGACGTGCTGGTCAACAACGCCGCGTTCCAGGAGCATGCCGATGCGATCGAGGACATCACCGACGAGCGCTTCGACGAGACGCTGCGCACCAACGTCTACGGCTACTTCCACATGGCCCGCGCCGCGCTGCCGCAC
>NZ_JBFUGN010001237.1:0-1548 GCF_056402895.1 Rhizobacter sp. P3_B12
ATGCCTGGACCGAGCGCATCGGCGAACGCTGGTGGCCGGTGCTCGGCAGCGTCTACCTGCTGGTGGCGGTGAAGCGCGTGCGCGGCATGCGGCTGGTCGGCCTGATCCGCCAGCAGCGCACCGCCGGCCAGCGTGCCGCCACCGTCGCGAGCCATCGCGCGCATTCTTCTTCCGAGACCCCATGACTGAAGCATCTTCCGCCGCAACCTCCGAGCAGCCGCTGATCAAGCGCCCGCAGGTCCTGATCTACACCGACGGCGCCTGCAAGGGCAATCCCGGCCCTGGCGGCTGGGGCGCGTGGCTGCGTACCGGCGAGCACGAGAAGGAGATGTTCGGCGGCGAGCGCCAGACCACCAACAACCRCATGGAGCTCACCGGCGTGATCGAGGCGCTCGCGTCGCTGAAGCGCACCTGCGACGTGATCATCTACACCGACAGCGAGTACGTGCGCAAGGGCATCACCGAGTGGATCCATGGCTGGAAGACGCGCGGCTGGAAGACGGCCGACAAGAAGCCGGTGAAGAACGCCGACCTGTGGCAGCGGCTCGACGGGCTGCGCAACCTGCACCACGTCGACTGGCGCTGGGTGAAGGGCCACGCGGGTGACCCCGGCAACGAGCGCGCGGACCAGCTGGCCAACAAGGGCGTCGAAAGCGTGAGGTGAACCCGTAGCCCGGATGGCAATCCGGGACGCGTTCAAACCAGCCCGTCGAAGGGCAGGATCTCCACGAGGCTGCCGGCCGGGACATCCCCCTGCTCATGCGGCAGCACGACGAGGCCGTTCGCCTCGCTCATGCTGCGCAGCACTCCCGAGCCCTGCGAGCCGGTGATCGCCACCTGCCAGTGCCCGTCGGCACCGCGCGAGACGATGCCGCGCTGGTACTCGGTGCGCCCCGGCCGCTTGCGGATCGCCGTCGTGCAGCGCGCCTGCAGCATCGGCAGCGGCTCGACCGCGGCACCCGACATCGCGCGCAGCGCATCGCGCACGAAGGCGTAGAAGCCCACCATCACCGCAACCGGGTTGCCCGGCAGCCCGAACAGCACCGCCTCGCGGCCCTGGCTCGCGATGCGGCCCACCGCCATCGGCCGCCCCGGCCGCATCGCGATGCGCCAGAACAGCACCACGCCGAGCCGCGCCATCACCGTGCGCGTGTGATCGGCCTCGCCGACGCTGACGCCGCCCGAGGTGATCACCACGTCGGCGTTCTCCACCGCATGGCGCAGCGCGGCCTCGAGCGCGGCGGGTTCATCGCGCACGATGCCCAGGTCGAGCACCTCGACGCCGAGCCGCTGCAGCATGCCCCACAGCGTGTAGCGGTTGCTGTCGTAGACGCAGCCCTGGTCGAGCGGCTCGCCGATCGAACGCAGCTCGTTGCCGGTGGAGAAGAAGGCGACGCGCGGGCGGCGCCACACCGGCAGTTCGCCGCGGCCGAGCGAGGCGACGAGGCCGAGATCGGCCGGCCGCAACGCGCGGCCGGCGTGCAGTGCGATGCTGCCGCGTGCCAGGTCTTCGCCGGCCAGCCGCCGGTTCGCGCCGGTCTTCACGGC
>NZ_JBFUGN010001238.1:0-1547 GCF_056402895.1 Rhizobacter sp. P3_B12
GGCGGGTCAGCGAGCGGCCATCATCATGAGCCTGGTGCAGTCAGCACGTCTGAACGGGCATGACCCCTGGGCCTACTTGCGTGACGTGTTGGAGCGGCTGCCGATGCTGCCCAATAGCCGACTCGAAGAGCTGTTGCCTCATCGGTGGACTCCGCCGCAGACTTGAGCAACTGACCGCCGTCAAGATGGGACGGCCAGACGCTCACGAGGGTTGGGCAGTAAAGACTGTTCGCGTATGACGATGAAGGAACAGAGGGATATCGATCAGAATGATCCATCCTGCGACGATCGACTTCATGCGCATGGCATGCCAAAGGCCCGGCATGTACATGCTCGATCACGACATACGGCAGTTGGAGATGCAGCTGTACGGCTTCGATGCCGCACTTGCGGCAACGGGCGCGCTGGGGACCCACGAAGCCTTTAATGCACACTTCACGGAGCTCGTTCGCACAAGTACTGGAGCAAGCGGGTCACAGGGTTGGGCCGCGGCGCTCATCGACACCTTTGGGCCCGGGGGGCCTTCGTTCAACGCATTCTGTGACCTTCTCTGCGACTTGTTTCCAGTTGCCTTTCAGCCCGCGGATTTCGAGCGCGCTCAATGCCCGACCCGCCTTGCAGGCAACCGCCACTAGGTATGCGGGCCGGTCGATGAAAACAAGCTTTGAGTGGCCACCTTCCCGCTCAGGAAATACTTTGGCTTGGTGTAGTCGTCTGGAGTGCGTGCTACGAGGTCGAATGCCTGGAGCCGGCCACAAGCGGTCCTCCGCGGGCGACTGCTTCCGAGCAGCTCACATCGGTAGCGACTGCCGGGCACAAGTTAGCATTGGCCGATGGCACGACCGATGTCCCCAGAGCGCGAGAAGGAATACGAGGAGCTTTCGGGCTACTTGGATTTCTTTACCACCCATGTTCTGGGTGTCGACCCAGCGAGCCCCATTCATACGACGACAACGCTGAAGCGCATCGCCGAGGAGCACGGGCGCTCCAAGGCGCTCGAAGGTCTGCGGCAGGCCGCAAATGACACCGTTCAGAGCCTCGAAGACAAGGCTGGCGTCGCCCATGCACTTGATGCTGCCCTTCGAGGGAGCGGGCTAGTCGGGTTCTACGAGATTGCTCACCGGTATGGCAGCGCATTTCGAAAGATCCTGAAGCGAGGCCGAATCAAAAATGAGACGGAGTACTACCTTGTCCATGGCGCGCTTGCAGACTGTGCGAACTCGATGGCAGACGACGAGCGTGCGGAGCTTAGCCGGCTCATCGAAGGGTTCGAGAGCGCTACAGGCGGCAAGCGTCTGTAGTCGGYCACGAGCAGCCCTTCGCGACCGGCTGCTTTGACGATCGGCCGGTGGCCCACGGGCCCCAATCTCGGTCCCGAATCGGAGAGCAGCTCSGAGCGCACCTGCATGCGTACACTGTGGCCCGTGGAATCGCTGCTCACTCTTGTCGATTCGTTCGTGGTCACTGCAGAACTTGYTCCGCAGCTCGACGGTCTCGAGCTGGGCAAGTGGTACGTCGTCGATGGCACGTTCGCTTCGGCRACGGAG
>NZ_JBFUGN010001239.1:0-1545 GCF_056402895.1 Rhizobacter sp. P3_B12
GTGCAGAGCCGCGGCCACGAGGCGCTGCTGGCCCAGCTCGAGAAGCAGGCCGAGTGGCCGACGCCGCCGGTCGTCGCCGACACGCCGACGCTGCCCGAGCTGCAGCGCGAGGTGCGCCGCATCCTGGCGGTGGCGGTGCCCGGCGCGATGCAGTTCAAGCGCTTCAACCACCGCATCGACGCGGTCGTGATGCACCCGGTGTGGGGCCTGGTGCTGCTCGCGGCGCTGCTGTTCCTGATGTTCCAGGCGGTGTTCTCGTGGGCCAACGTGCCGATGGACGCCATCAAGGACGGCATGGCCGCGGCCGGCGAATTTTTGAACGCCCACATGGCCGAGGGCCCGCTGCGCAGCCTGCTGGTCGACGGCGTGATCGCCGGCGCCGGCAGCGTGCTGGTGTTCCTGCCGCAGATCCTGATCCTGTTCCTGTTCATCCTGGTGCTGGAAGACTCGGGCTACCTGCCGCGCGCCGCCTTCCTGCTCGACACCGTGATGGGCAAGGTCGGGCTGTCGGGCCGCGCCTTCATCCCGCTGCTGTCGAGCTTCGCCTGCGCGATCCCCGGCATCATGGCCACGCGCACCATACCCAACTGGCGCGACCGGCTCGCCACCATCATGGTCGCGCCGCTGATGACCTGCTCGGCCAGGCTGCCGGTCTACGCGCTGCTGATCGGCGCCTTCGTGCCGAAGCGCAGCGTCGGCTGGTTCAACCTGCAGGGCGTGACGCTGTTCGTGCTGTACGTGGCCGGCGTGGTGTCGGCGATGGCGGTGGCCTGGGTGCTGAAGCGCTCGTGGATGAAGAGCAGCTACCAGCCGCTGATGCTGGAGCTGCCGCCGTACCGCCTGCCGAACGTCCGCAACCTCGCGATCGGGCTGTGGGAGCGGGCGCGCATCTTCCTGCGCCGCGTCGGTGGGATCATCTTCGCGCTGACGGTGGTGCTGTGGTTCCTGTCGAGCTTCCCCGGGCCGCCCGACGGCGCCACCGGCCCGGCCATCCAGTACAGCCTGGCGGGTTACCTCGGTCGTGCGCTCGAGGTGATCTTCGCGCCGATCGGCTTCAACTGGCAGATCTCGATCGCGCTGGTGCCGGGGCTGGCTGCGCGCGAAGTGGCGGTCGGCGCGCTCGGCACGGTCTACGCGATGTCGGCGGCCGGCGAGGTGGCCGATTCGCTGGCGCCGGTGATCGCGCAGAGCTGGTCGATCGCGACCGCCTACTCGCTRCTCGCCTGGTACGTGTTCGCGCCGCAGTGCATGTCGACGCTCGCGGTGGTGCGCCGCGAGACCAACTCGTGGCGCTACCCGCTGATCATGGCGGGCTACCTGTTCGCGCTCGCGTACATCGCGTCCTTCATCACCTACCGCGTCACCCTCTGGCTCGGCGCTTGAACCGGGAGGCCTGCCATGCAAGACCTGATCGTCGGATTGATCGTCCTCGGCTGCTTCGGCTACGCGGTCAACGCGCTGATGCCGGCGGCGCTGCGCCGCACGGTCGCCGGGCACCTCGCGCGCTGGCCGGCCTGGCCGGCGCCGATCGCGCAGCGGCTGCAG
>NZ_JBFUGN010001240.1:0-1537 GCF_056402895.1 Rhizobacter sp. P3_B12
AGCACGAAGCGCACCGGCTTCTTCGAGCAGTGCGAGTCGAGCGTCTGCGGCTTCATGTCCTCGATGTTGACGACGGTGCCGTCGTCGGCGACGAAGGCGGCTGACAGCGGCAGCAGCGTGTTCTTCATCCAGAAGCACTGCACGCCGGCGTCTTCGAACGCGAACAGCATGCCGTCGTTGGTGGGCATCGCCGGGCGGAACATCAGGCCGGTGGCGCGCTGCTCCGGCGTCTGCGCAACCTGCGCCTGGATGTTGTGGATGCCGGCGGTGAGCTTGATGGCCGGCAGCTGCTGCGGCGCGTCCTGCGCGACGGCGGCCGTGACGACCAGGCCGAGGGCAAGCAGCGTGGACAGGCGGGTGGCTGGGATCTTCATGGTCGGGCAGTGTAGCGAGCACCCAAGAAAAACGCCCGGCACAGGCCGGGCGTTCCTCATTCAATTCAGCGAAGCGGGCGTGAACCCGGCTCCTCCCGAATCACTTGGCAGCCGAAGCAGCCTTTTCGCTCTTTTCGGCCTTCTTGGCTTCAGCCTTCTCGGCCTTCTTCTCGGCCTTGGCAGCCGATGCAGCCGGCTTGGCAGCTTCAGCGGGCTTGGCGTCAGCGGCGAAAGCGCCGGCAGCGAACAGGGAAGCAATCAGGGCGGCCAGAATCTTGTTCATGTAAAAACCTTTCGAAAGTTTTGGATCCGCCGTCCATCGTTGGACGGTCCGCCCGTAACGCGGGCTCTCCAAAGTCGGTTGACACGGTGCGTGACATAGAATCGCCGGCTTCAGTGCGGTCCGTTTCCAGTCACTCCAACATCAGCAGCGCGCGGAGCTATCCCATGTATCAGCACATCAAGGTGCCCGAGGGCGGGCAGAAGATCACCGTCAACGCCGACTYCTCGCTCAAGGTCCCCGACCAGCCCATCATCCCGTACATCGAGGGTGACGGCACCGGCTACGACATCACCCCGGTGATGATCAAGGTGGTCGACGCCGCGGTGGCGAAGGCCTACAAGGGCGCGAAAAAGATCCACTGGATGGAGATCTTCGCCGGCGAGAAATCGACCAAGGTCTACGGCCCCGACGTGTGGCTGCCCGAAGAAACGCTGCAGGTCCTGCGCGAGTACGTCGTGTCGATCAAGGGCCCGTTGACGACGCCGGTCGGCGGCGGCATCCGCTCGCTGAACGTCGCGCTGCGCCAGGAACTCGACCTGTATGTCTGCCTGCGTCCGATCCAGTACTTCAAGGGCGTGCCGTCGCCGGTGAAGGAACCCGAGAAGACCAACATGGTGATCTTCCGCGAGAACTCGGAAGACATCTATGCCGGCATCGAGTTCGAGGCCGAGAGCGACAAGGCCAAGAAGCTGATCAAGTTCCTGCAGGACGAATTCGGCGTCAAGAAGATCCGCTTCCCGAACACCTCGGGCATCGGCATCAAGCCGGTGTCGCGCGAAGGCACCGAGCGCCTGGTGCGCAAGGCGATCCAGTACGCGATCGACAACGACAAGCCCAGCGTGACCATCGTGCACAAGGGCAACATCATGAAGTTCACCGA
>NZ_JBFUGN010001241.1:0-1534 GCF_056402895.1 Rhizobacter sp. P3_B12
CCGCGACCGCCGCCAGCGCGAGCACCCCCAACACCGCCTGCGCCACCAGTCCCGCGGAATACAGGAAGAACGTGCCCTTCACGTCGCGTGGAAGCTGCGTGAGGCAGCTGCCGCCCAGGCCGGAGATGTTGATGGCGAAGACCCTCAGCCCCAGCGCGCGGGCGGCGGCAAAGTGGCCCAGCTCGTGCACGAGKATGAGTGCGGCGAACGCGAGGCAGTACGACAACGATTCGGCCAAGYCGGAACCGGCAAGACTCGCCACCAGGAATCCGTTGAGGGGAAGGACCGCGTCGACGAACAGCGGAACGCCGCGAATGGTGGCGATCTTCCATCGGCGCAGCAGTCCTGCCGACGCGTTCTCCTCGCCGGCGACGGGCGCGTCCTTGGGCGGCTCATGCTGCAGAACGAAGCGGACCTCGGCCCCCATCGATTTGCCACGGGCGCGTCGATGCCGGAACCAGAGCAGGAACGGCAGGTACAGCAGGAAGCCGACGGCGAGACAGGCGAAGAAGAGGATCGAGATCAGCATCATGAGCGTGCCAATGCTCGCACAGGGTCAGCAGTCTTCAGTCATCACCTCCCAGCGACACCCGGATCCCGATCCACCCCGCCCGCGGCGCGCCCGGCGCGACGAACTGCTCGCGGCGCCAATCCGCCGGCGCCTGCACCGCCCCGCTCGCATCGAACGCATTCGTGCCGAGCAGCCCGCCCGTCGCATAGCGGCGATCGAACACGTTCGACACCTTGCCGAACAGCTCCCACCCCGGCCGGAATTTCCAGCCCGTGGTCAGGTCCAGCAACGCGAATCCCGCGGTGCTGCCGCTGCCGAAGAAGTCCACGCCGTCCGCCTGGTGGGCATTGTTCTCGTTGCCTCGCACGTACTGCTTCGACTGCGCCCTCACCTGCGCGCCGACGCTCCAGCTCGGCGTGGCCTGCAGGTCCAGGCTGAGCTTCAGCGTGTGCGCCGGCAGGCCGGGCAGGTGATCGCCCTGGCGCACCTCGATCTCGTCGTCGCCGGTGCAGGCCGCGCTGGTCTCGGCGCTGCTGTTCGATTCGGAGACGAGGCAGGCCGACGAGTCGAAGGTGGCGCGCAGCCAGCTGTACGACAGCGCCCAGTTCAGCACGCCGGCCTGCTGCGACACGCCGAGCTCCACGCCCTGGCGCACGGTGCGGCCGACATTGCTGAAGTAGCCGGCCGACAGCCCGTTGCTGATGAACAGCAGGTCGTCGCGGTTCACGGTGCGGAAGACCGATGCATTCCAGCGCAGCCCCTGCGCCAGCGTGCCGCGCACACCCGCCTCCAGCGTCTGCGACACCACCTGCTTCAGGGGAGGGTCCGACTGCAGCGCATTCGGCAGCACGCAGGCATTCGCCGGGTCCGAGCAGCCCAGCTCGATCGGGCTGGGCGCGCGATTGCCCTGGCTCCAGCCGCCATAGGCCGTGAAGCGCGGCGTCACCTGCCAGGTGGCGCCGAGGGCCGGGTTGAACTTGCGGTAGCGGTCTTCGGCATCGAGATTCGTCGGCAGCCCGAGCT
>NZ_JBFUGN010001242.1:0-1533 GCF_056402895.1 Rhizobacter sp. P3_B12
GGCCACGCTCGTCGTCGCGGCGATCGGCGGGCTCGGCGCGCTCGACCGCGTCAGCTGGTGGGTGCTGGAGGAGCTGCAATCGGGCAACCAGTGGCTGTGGGGCGGCGTCGGCTTCGGCGGCGTCGTGGTGCTGGTGCTGCGCCGGCTCGCGCAGCCGCTGCAGCAGATGGCGGCCGAGGCCGGCGCCCGCGCGCGCGGCTGGCTGCCGCGGCTGATGGACGTCGGCTCGCTGGTCGGCCTGCTCGCGCTGGTGACGGCCTGGCTGGTCGTGCTGCAGTGGTTCGTGTTCGCGCCCGAGACCTTCAGCGCGCTGCGCGAGGTGCCGGCGTGGATGCGCGCCACGCTGGTCGGCGCGCTGTGGCTCGGCTGGATCGTGCTGACCGCCGGCAATGCGCAGATGGCGAACACCTCGTCGCTGCACAGCTTCTACCGCGCGCGGCTGACGCGCGCCTACCTCGCGGTGGGCAACCCGCGGCGCGGCCTGGTGGGTGTGGGCGCGGAAGGCATCGAGGGCGGCCCGGCCAAGGACGTGACCAGCGTGGTCGACGGCGACGACACCGCGCTCGACAGYTACCGCCCCGAGGCCCGCGGCGGCCCGATCCACCTGGTGAACACCTGCCTGAACCAGACGCGCGACGACCAGAGCGGCCTGTACAACGCCGACCGCAAGGGCACCGCGGTGACCGCGACCTGGCGCGGGCTGGAGATCGGCGCGGCGGAGTTCGTCGCGCTGCAGCCGGGCGACGACACCGGCACGCTGGGCCGCTGGATCGCGGTGTCGGGCGCGGCGGCCTCGCCCGGGGCCGGCTCGTACACCTCGCGCGGTCTCGCGCTGCTGGTGTACTTCCTCGGCGTGCGGCTCGGCCACTGGGTGCGCGCGCCGCGCGACTCGGTGCGGCTGCGCTGGCTCAGCCGGCTCGCGTGGCGCTTCGCGCCGAAGCCCCTGATGCTGGCGAGCGAGGCCTCGGCCACCTTCTTCGGTGTCGAGCGGCCCTGGTGGTACCTGTCGGACGGCGGGCACTTCGAGAACAGCGGCATCTACCCGCTGCTCAAGCGCGAGACCGATTTCATGGTGCTCGCCGATGCCAGCTGCGATGCCGACTACGGCTTCGGCGACATCGAGAACCTGGTGCGCAAGGCGCGCATCGACTTCGGCGCCGAGATCGACTTCTACACCCGCGAGGAGGCGCAGCACCTGTTCAGCCTGGYCGGCAGCGACCTGACCGTGCTGTCGCCCGAGCACATGGCCGACAACCACTCGTGCCGCGGCGTGCTGCTGGCGCGCGTGCGCTACCGCGAGCGTGCCGGCCCGCGCGGGCCCTGGCGCCCCGAGGGCACGCTGCTGGTGGTGAAGCCGAACCTGCACGACGCGCTCGATGTCGACCTGCTGGCCTACGCGCGGCAGCACGAGCGCTTTCCGCACGAGTCGACCGGCGACCAGTCGTTCGACGAAGCGCAGTGGGAGAGCTACCACCGCCTCGGCGAGGACTTCGGCCGCGCGCTGCACGACACCTGGCTCGCGCAGCTGCCCGG
>NZ_JBFUGN010001243.1:0-1522 GCF_056402895.1 Rhizobacter sp. P3_B12
GTGCCAGGCCTCGTGCGGCAGGTGCTGGTCCTGGCCCGGCGCGAGGTGGATGTCGTTGCCCTGCGCATAGGCCAGCGCGTTCAGCTGCGCCGGCTTGTCGGAGTTGCGGTGCACCTGCACGTCGGACACGTCCATGCCCGACAGCGATTCGATGCCGGCCTGCAGGTCGCCCGGCAGCCCGCCGCGTGCGGGGTCGGCCTTGGCCTGCATCGGCTCTTCTTCCTCGAGCTCGCCCAGATCGGGCGCGCGCTGCGCGGCCTCGCCGAACGCCGCCTCGATCTGCGCGCGCTGCGCCACCATGCGCGGGCTGTCGTGGAACGGATCGGCCGCGCGTTGATGCACAGGGGTCTCGGAGCCACTGTTGTCGCGGTCGTTGGAATGCAGTTGCACTTTCATGGGGCCTCCACTCTCGGCTTGAACGTCACGTAAATGCCTGCGGCGAACAGCAGCAGGATCAGTCCGTACAGCAGGTAATTCTGCTCGCGCCAGTGCTGCAGCGAGGGGTCGCAGCTGAACACGACGAAGGCCAGCACCAGCGTCGCCAGCGCCCCCGCCCACACCATCAGCAGGTAGCGCCGGCCGATGCGCCGCACCCGGCAGTTCCACGCATACAGCGCGATGCCGATGCCCTCGGCCAGCACCAGTGCCTCGAACAGCAGGCGCAGCGGCAGCCGGTTCGGGCAGGCGAACTCGCACAGCCCGGCCAGCGCGCCGCGCGGCACCGCGTAGTTGTGCGTCAGCAGCGCATGCACCGTCTCGCCGCTGCCGATGCCCGGCGTCGGCAGCGGCCACAGCCCGATGCCGCCATAGGTCCACTTGATGTAGGCCAGGTCGCGGTCGAGCTGGTCGCGCTCCTGCGGCGGCAGCGCGGCCGCCTTCTCGCCGCGCTGGTGGAACTCGATCGGCACCACGCTCTCCAGGAAGGCGATGCGGCGGTGCCCCGACAGGTTCGGCGTCGCATCGATGCGCGCGCGCAGCGTCATCGTGCTCGCGCCGGTCGGCTCGCTCAGCAGCACCAGGAAGTCGATCGTCAGGTCGGTGGTGCCGCGGTAGCGCACCTTGGCCCCCTCCTCCACGCCCTTGCTGCTGCGCCGCGGCTCGGCAGTCTCGAGCACGTCCATCAGGTCCGAGAAGTTGTAGGCCCCGGTGTCGCCGAGCAGCTTGTCGGGTACGACGATGTTGGCCTGGTAGCTGCGGCCGGTCGCCTGCATCTCGGCCACCAACCGCTGCAGGAAGAGCTTCAGGAAGCGCGCGAAGGCCTTCTGCTGCGGACCTTCGGTGGGCGAATCCTCGAAGAACACCGTGAGGCCGTCGTAGACGTACTCCGACTCGCGCCACTGCGGCAGCAACAGGCCGTCGAGGCCGGCCTGCAACGCGCCGTCGCGCGTGTCGGCCAGCACCACCGCGTTGCGTGCCGCGTTGCGCGCGGCGGTGTCGAGCTGGGTCTCGGGCAGGGCGAGCAGCGAGGCCCAGTCGCGCCGGTACAGCACCAGGTCGACGCGCGTGCCGTGCCGGCGCGTCT
>NZ_JBFUGN010001244.1:0-1517 GCF_056402895.1 Rhizobacter sp. P3_B12
GTGTCCGCCAACTTCTGCGCATGCGGACGCAAGCCGCTGCCGTTCAATGAGGCGTCGGTGATTTCTTTGCGCAGCAGGCGTTGTTCGATGTGCGCGCTGCGAGGGAACAAGGCCTGGGGGTTTTCTTCTACATCCCGGCGTAGTTCGGCCCGCCGCCGCCCTCGGGCGCGACCCACACGATGTTCTGCGTCGGGTCCTTGATGTCGCAGGTCTTGCAGTGCACGCAGTTCTGCGCGTTGATCTGCAGGCGGTCCTGGCCGGCCTCGGTCTTGACGAACTCGTAGACGCCGGCCGGGCAGTAGCGCGCCTCGGGGCCGGCGTACTTCGCGAGGTTGATGCCCACGGGCACCGCGGCGTCCTTCAGCGTCAGGTGCGCCGGCTGGTTCTCGCCGTGGTTGGTGTTGCTGATGAACACGCTCGAGAGCTTGTCGAAGGTCAGCTTGCCGTCGGGCTTCGGGTAATCGATCTTCGGGCACTCGGCGGCCGGCTTCAGGCGGGCGTTGTCGGGCACGGTGCTGTGGATCGTCCACGGCGGCGCCTTGAAACCGAGCTTGGGCAGCAGCCACAGCTCGATGCCGTTCATGATCGACGACAGGAACAGGCCCTTCTTCATCCACTGCTTGGTGTTGCGCGAGGCCTGCAACTCTTCGTAGAGCCAGCTCTTCTCGAAGGCCTGCGGGTAGGCGGTGAGCTCGTCGTGCTGGCGGCCGGCGGTGACGGCGGCGAACGCGGCCTCGGCGGCCAGCATGCCGGTCTTGATGGCCGCGTGGCTGCCCTTGATGCGCGAGAAGTTCAGGAAGCCGGCCTCGCAGCCGACCAGCGCGCCGCCGGGGAACACGAACTTCGGAAGGCTCATCAGCCCGCCGCAGGTGATCGCGCGGGCACCGTAGCCGATGCGCTTGCCGCCTTCGAGGCAGGCGCGGATGGCAGGGTGGGTCTTCCAGCGCTGCATTTCCTCGAACGGGCTGAGCCAGGGGTTGCTGTACTCGAGGCCGGTGATGAAGCCGAGCGTGACCTTGTTGTCTTCCATGTGGTACAGGAAGCCGCCGCCGTAGGTGCTGTTGTCCATCGGCCAGCCGAGCGAATGGATGACGTGGCCGGGCTTCGCCTTGGCGGGGTCGATCTCCCAGAGTTCCTTGATGCCGAGCGCGTAGGTCTGCGGATCGCGGCCGTCGTCGAGCCTGAAGCGCGCGATCAGCTGGCGGCCGAGCTGGCCGCGAGCGCCTTCGGCGAACACGGTGTACTTGGCGTGCAGCTCCATGCCGAGCTGGAACTCGCCGGTGGGTTCGCCGTCCTTGCCGATGCCCAGGTTGCCGGTGGCGACGCCCTTGACCGAGCCGTCGGCGTTGTAGAGCACTTCGGCGGCGGCGAAGCCGGGGAAGATCTCGACGCCGAGGGCTTCGGCCTGCTGGCCGAGCCAGCGCACGACATTGCCGAGGCCGACGATGTAGTTGCCGGCGTTGTGCAGGCTGCCGGGGATCAGGAACTGCGGGGTGCGCAGCGTGCCGGCCTGGCTG
>NZ_JBFUGN010001245.1:0-1513 GCF_056402895.1 Rhizobacter sp. P3_B12
CTGCGCATGCGCAGCGCCCTGCGCGATGGTGGCGCATGCTGCGCGGGCGGCGACCCCGGTTGCACGCCGCCAGGCGCGCAGCTGCTCGAAGACGAGGTGGAACTCGCCTGGATCGCGGGCGCGTCGAACGATGCGCCGGCCGGCGCGGTGCTGGCGCGCTTCGACGGCCAGCACCTGGACGAGGCCTTCCTGCCGCTGCAGTCCCGCCCGCTGGCCAAGCCGCGGCTCGCGCGCGGCGAGACGGTCAAGGGCGACACGCCGTGGGAGCCGTGGATCGTCGAGCAGCCGGATGGCCGCGGCGGCATCGCGCGCAAGGTGGTGGGCGTGCAGACGCACGTCGACACCTCCGCCAGCGGTTTCACGCAGACGCCGCGCTACGTGGCCAACGTGCAGGCGCAGGAATGGAACCTCGCCAAGGCCGAGTTCGCGCCGGCCTTCTTCCCGCAGGTGGCCGATCCCGCCGCCGACGGTTTCACCTTCCGCCTGTTGATGAGCGAGATCGCGCGCCGCCGCTTCGGCGCCTGGTTCGGCAGCGCGCGCGTGAGCGCGGCCACGCGGGGCATCGGCGACCAGCTGACGATCGAGGTCGACGACGCGGCCGTCTTCAAGCAGGGCGACATGGTCGCGCAGTTGCGCCCGCGCGCGCGCACGGTCGTCACGCTCACCGCGTCGACCCCCTCCAAGCTGACGCTTGCGGCGGCGCTGGCCGGCGTGCAGGCCGGCAGCAGCGTGCTGGCGGTGGGCAACCTGCCGCGCATCGCCGGCGTCACCAAGGTGCTGCCCGACGATCCGGCGATGGTGGCCGAGTTCACCGCCACGCCAGCGGTGAAGAAGGGCGACGTGCTGCAACGCACGTCGGACGGGGCGCTGGCGCTGATCGATCGGGTGGCCGCGGGCCTGCTCACCGTCGAGCGGCCTCCGGCGAACTGGCAGAAGGCCGACGCGCTGCTGGTGGCGCGCATGACCGAGGCCGCCGACGTGAAGAGCGCGACGGTCTCCGGCGATGGCAAGTCGCTGCTGCTGGAGCTGAAGCCGGCCTCGCACGGCATCGCGGTCGGCATGCAGGTCGTGCTGCTCGACGACGAGCGGCAGCCGCTGGCGAGCGCGCCGCAGGTGACGGTGCGCAATGGCGCGACGATCGAGGTGCAGCCGGTGCCGCCGGCGGCCGACATCGCCGCCGCGGTGCGGGTCGCACCGTTCGCGGGCGGCCTGGCGATCCAGAACCTGAGCCCGAAGAACCGCAGCATCGTCGAGGTCGACAGCGTGGCGCCGTTCGCCGTTGGCGACATCGTGGCGGCAGCCGGCAACCCGGCGCAGATCGCGGTCGTCGAACAGGTGCTGAAGGGCAAGAAGCAGCTCGGCCTGGGGTCGGGCCTGCCGCTCACGGTGGGCGCCAGGCTGGT
This sequence comes from Rhizobacter sp. P3_B12, assembly GCF_056402895.1. Classification (NCBI taxonomy): domain Bacteria; kingdom Pseudomonadati; phylum Pseudomonadota; class Betaproteobacteria; order Burkholderiales; family Sphaerotilaceae; genus Rhizobacter; species Rhizobacter sp. P3_B12. Next base: position 1,404 of record NZ_JBFUGN010001245.1, read on the forward strand.
GGCCGCGGACTGGCATTGCGCCACCACCATCGCCGCCTTCGATCCGCAGCATCCCCTGGGGGTGCAGGTGGGTCGCGTGGACGCGGCCCGCGCTGGCGATGTCGTGGCAC
>NZ_JBFUGN010001246.1:0-1512 GCF_056402895.1 Rhizobacter sp. P3_B12
CGGCATAGCTGCGGAACAGCTCTTGCAGCTCGGCGAACAGGTTGGCGTCCTCGCCGAAATGGCTGAAGTGCGGCCGGTGGTTCTGCTCGGCCTCGGCCATCGCCGCCTTCATGGCCTCGCGGTCGTAGCGGTGGAAGCTGTCGCCTTCGACGATCGCGGCCGCCACGCCCTCGCGGCGGAAGATGTTCTCGAAGGTCTTCGTGACCGAGGTGGTGCCGGCGCCGGACGAACCGGTGATGGCGATGACGGGGTGCAGCGCGGACATGGCAGCGCCCCCTCAGACCGTGGCCGCGAACAGGCCGCGCTTGCCGAACAGCGGCGAATCATAGGCGGCCGCCGGTTCGTCGCGGTGGTAGGTCTCGATGCGCGYCACCTCGTGGCGCGAACCGAAGACGAAGCCGATGCGCTGGTGCAGCGCGTCGGGCTGCACCTCCATCAGCCGCGAGCGGCCGGTGCTCGCGCCGCCGCCGGCCTGCTCGATCAGGAACGAGATCGGGTTCGCCTCGTACAGCAGGCGCAGCCGGCCGGCACGCGACGGATCCTTGCTGTCGCGCGGGTACAGGAACACGCCGCCGCGCATCAGGATGCGGTGCGTCTCGGCCACCAGCGAGGCGATCCAGCGCATGTTGAAGTCGGCGCCGCGCGTGCCGGTCTGGCCGGCCAGGCACTCGTCGACGTAGCGCTTGACGGCCGGCTCCCAGAAGCGGCTGTTCGACGCGTTGATCGCGAACTCGCAGGTCTTCTCGGGAATGCGCAGGCCGGGGTGGCTGAGCACCCATTCGCCGAGCAGCGGGTCGAGCGTGAAGGCATGCGTGCCGCGGCCGAGCGTCAGCACCAGCATGGTCGACGGCCCGTAGATCGCGTAGCCGGCGCAGACCTGCTGCGTGCCGGGCTGCAGGAAATCCCGCGGCTGCGGATCCTGCCCCGGCGTGACCGCGCGCAGCACCGAGAAGATGCTGCCGACCGCCACGTTGACGTCGATGTTCGACGAGCCGTCGAGCGGGTCGAACAGCAGCAGGTACTTGCCGCGCGGATGCTCGGGCGGCAGCGTGTACGGCGCCTCCAGCTCCTCGGACACCATGCCGGCCAGGTGCCCACCCCACTCGGTGGCGCGCAGGAACAGCGCGTTGCCCAGCACGTCGAGCGTCTTCTGCYCCTCGCCCTGCACGTTGCCGGTGCCGGCGCTGCCGAGCGCGCCGTCCAGCGCGCCATAGGCCACCTTGCGTGCGATGGTCTTGCAGGCGAGCGAGAGATCGGTGATCAGCGCGTTCAGGTCGCCGGTGGCCTCGGGGTGGCGGCGCCGCTCCTCGATCAGGAACTGGGTCAGGGTCGAACGTCCTCCGGTGAGCATGGCGTGTCTCCTGGTTATTGATGAATCGGTGTGCGCACTGGCAGGCGGGCCAGCAGGTCGGCGGGCGCTTCGAGGCGCCACGTGCCGGCGGGCGGCGGCGATCCGTAGCCCCAGGCGGCCCACGCGGCCTGGCTGCCGGCGGCGCTCGCGGCGGCCAGGTC
>NZ_JBFUGN010001247.1:0-1511 GCF_056402895.1 Rhizobacter sp. P3_B12
GCCCAATAGCCGACTCGAAGAGCTGTTGCCTCATCGGTGGACTCCGCCGCAGACTTGAGCAACTGACCGCCGTCAAGATGGGACGGCCAGACGCTCACGGTCGCACGGCATCCTGATGCCTGATCGCGCGTCCGCTGGGGTGCCCCATTGGTGAGCGAGGAGAGGGCATGCCGGCCACGCGCAGCGTCCGTGGCCGCCGGCGAACTACTGGATATGAGACGGCGTCTCATAAACGTCTCATATCGGTCGCCTATGACAAAGGGCCCGCATCGCTGCGGGCCCCGTCAATACTGGCTCCTCGACCTGGGCTCGAACCAGGGCCCTACGGATAAACGTCCGGCGCTCTGGATCGCTACGGCTGCTCCCAACTATTCGCCAACCGTCTGTGTGATGTGCACCAGTTCGAGTTCGAATCAAGCCACGGTTGGACAGTGCGACCGAACCGTTGGCCCGGCACCGGCGGTGAAGTAGTCAAGGAGGCGAGAGGTCGGCTCCCAGTGCGGCGGCCGATATATCTACCTCGGGGCCAACGGTCCGCGCAAACACTTCCTCAGCCAATGCTCCCAGCTCCTGTTGACGAGCAGCCGAAACGCCGAGCACAGACAGGGGTATGAGCGTGCGCTCGACAGCGATCAATCCAGCCGTCGATGCCGTCAACAAGGTGACTTCCGAGGAGGCGAGGCCAGTCGATTGCATTTTCATCACCGCGTGCGCAAGTGAGCTTGAGGTGAGGTCTGATGCAGATGTGAGGCGCGAGCCAGCGTCACGATCAGGCAGATTCGGAATCACGACGTTGCTGAGGACCGACAAGTGTGCAAAGAGACCCCTCGCAAAAGTGTCGAAAGTATGACCGTTGACTTGCCCTGCGTCGTTCAGCAGGCGACTGCTCAGGAGCAGCACGAAGGCCTGCTGCTCGGCAAGGATAGTGATGAGATCGGAGCGCATGGTGGCCCTGTGAGCGATGCAACATTTTGCACCGTCGGGGCTGGCCGCTTGTAGGACAACACTCCTCTACGTGCTCAGACATCGGCCACAAGTTTGCCTACGACGCCTTACGCGCGGGTCGTCGAGTGCAGTAGGACCGGGGAGACTTTCTCCGCATCGTATCGGTCCGTAGCCAACTGGATGATTTGATCAGCGTGTTGGTTGTAGGCGGCTAGCCAGGCCGAAGGTTCCGTGCCTGCTCCAAACTCGTCTTCGAGGAACTCGCGCGACGCTATGCCCCGCAGGACTTGTCCGTTGACGGTGAAGGTAAATCGCACTGTCTCGCTGCCAGTGTCGACCACCGCAGGCTTCGAAGCACTTTCCACATTCACCTCCATCGATCACAAAGGAATGATGCTGCTGCAAACTTCGTTTCAACTCTCGCCGTGAGTCTCCATGCAGGAAGGGGGCAAAACAAGTGCCCGACGATGCGAACGTGCCTGTTCGGTGGTTCCTCGTCTTACCGGTAGCGCCCCGGGTGTTTGGAATATGCGTTCCATCCACCGGGCAGGAGCGGTGAAAAACGC
>NZ_JBFUGN010001248.1:0-1509 GCF_056402895.1 Rhizobacter sp. P3_B12
CCCCGGCACGCTCGACGGCCTCGCGCTGCGCACGGTCGCCCCGCGCCCGCTGAAGCCGGGCCAACTGCGCATCCAGGTCCACGCCGCCGGGCTGAACTTCCGCGACGTGCTGCTCGCGCTCGGGGTCTACCCCGGCACCGGCATTCCCCTTGGCGCCGAATGCGCCGGCATCGTCAGCGAGGTCGGCTCGGCCGTCGAAGGCTGGCGCGTCGGCGAGCGCGTGTTCGGGTTCGTGCACGACAGCATGGGCAGCGAGGCGCTCGCGCCGGCCGCCTTCGTCGCGCGCGTCCCGCCGGGCCTGTCGAACGAGCAGGCGGCCGCGCTGCCGGTCGCCTTCCTGACAGCGCACCACGGCCTGTTCGGCATCGCCGGCCTCAGGCGCGGCCAGCGTGTGCTGATCCATGCCGGCGCGGGCGGCGTCGGCCTCGCCGCGGTGCAGCTCGCGCTGCGCGCCGGTGCCGAGGTGTACGCCACGGCCGGCTCGCCCGAGAAGCGTGCCCACCTGCTCGCGATGGGCGTGCGCGCGGTGATGGATTCGCGCAGCACCTCGTTCGCCGCCGAGCTGATGCGCGCGACCGGCGGGGCCGGCGTCGACGTGCTGCTGAACTCATTGGCCGGCGACTTCATCCCGGCCGGGCTCGGCGTCGTCGCACCCGGCGGCTGGTTCCTCGAACTCGGCAAGCGCGACATCTGGACGGCCGAGGCCGTCGCGCAGGCCTGCCCCGGCATCCACTACGAGGCCTATGACCTGGGCGATGCGGCCTACGCCGAGCCGCGCCTGCTGCGCCCGATGCTGACCGAGCTGCAGGCCGGCCTGCAGGACGGCAGCCTGCAGCCGCTGCCGGTCACGGTGTTCGATGTCGCGCAGGCCGCCGACGCCTTCCGCCACATGGCGCAAGCGAAGCACATCGGCAAGATCGTGCTGCGCCTGCCGGTGGCCGGGGCGTTCGAGGTCCGCGCCGAGGCCTGCTACCTCGTCACCGGCGGTCTCGGTGCGCTCGGCCTGCACACCGCGCGCTGGCTGCAGCGCTCGGGCGCGCGCCAGATCGCGCTGCTCGGCCGCCACGCGCCGTCGCCCGAGGCGGCGCAGGCGATCCACGAGATCGAGGCGGCCGGCGCGCAGGTGCGTTGCTTTGCTGCCGATGCCGGCGACGCCGCCGCGCTGCAGCGCGTGCTGGACACCCTGGCGCGCGAGATGGCGCCGCTGCGCGGCGTCGTGCACGCGGCTGGCACGCTCGACGACGGCATTGCGCTGCGCCAGGACTGGCCGCGCTGTGCCGCGGTGCTGCACAACAAGGCGCAGGCGGCCCGGCACCTGCACGCGGCGACGCGCACGCTGCCGCTGGATTTCTTCGTGATGTATTCGGCCGCCGGCCTGCTGCTCGGCGCGCCGGGGCAGTGCGCCTATGCGGCCGCCAATGCCGAGCTCGATGCGCTGGCGCGCCTGCGCCGCACGCAGGGCCTGCCGGCGCTGAGCGTCGCCTGGGGCGTGTGGGGCCAGGGCGGCAT
>NZ_JBFUGN010001249.1:0-1499 GCF_056402895.1 Rhizobacter sp. P3_B12
GGTGATGCGCCAGCACCCCGTTGAGCAGCGTGCCCGACCAGTTGCCGGCCGCCGGGTGCACCACCATGCCGGCGGGCTTGTCGACCACGATCAGCGCATCGTCCTCGAACACGATGGCCAACGCCATCGCCTCGGGGCGGAACGCGCGGCTCTCGGGCGTCGGCACCAGCTCGACCACCAGCTGCTGGCCGGCCGACACCTTGCGCGAGGCCTGCGTCGCCGGGCGATCGTCGACCCACACGTGGCCGCCCTCGATCAGCGTCTGCAGGTGGTTGCGCGAGAACTCGCCGGCCATCGCGACCAGCGCCTTGTCGAGCCGCACGCCGTGCAGGCTGCGGTCGATCAGCGCGACGCGGCGCTCGGGGGCATCGCCGACGCCGGCTTCCAGGCCCTCGTCGTCGGGATCGCCAGGAAGCAGCGCCGGGTCGTTGGGGGGGTGAACCATATAATCGCCGCTCTTCTTTCGACAGGAAGCGCCGCAGCAGTGGCGCCACGAGGCTCATGAATGTGATTCGCTTGGTTGGCCGGTGGTCGGGCCTGGCATCGGCAGCCGTGTTGGCTACCCTGCTCGCAGCCTGTGGCTCGACCCCGAAAGACGAAACGGCCGGGATGACCGTCGAGAAATTGTATGCAGAGGCGAAGTCCGAAGCCGATGCCGGCAGCTACGAGCGCGCCCTGAAGCTCTACGAGCGCCTCGAAGGCCGCGCCGCCGGCACGCCGCTCGCCCAGCAGGCCACGCTGGAGCGAGCGTACCTGAACTACAAGACGGGCGAGAAGGCGACGGCGCTGTCGATCCTCGAGCGCTTCCTGAAGCTGCACCCGACCAGCCCCGCCTTCGACTACGCGCTCTACCTGCAGGGCGTCGTCAACTTCAACGACAACCTCGGCCTGTTCAGCAGCATCGCGCGGCAGGACCTGTCCGAGCGCGACCAGCAGGCCTCGAAGGACTCCTACCAGTCGTTCAAGCAGCTGGTCGACCAGTTCCCGCAGTCGAAGTACACGCCGGACGCGCAGGCGCGCATGCGCTACATCGTCAACTCGCTGGCGGCCTACGAAGTGCACGTCGCCCGCTACTACTACCGGCGCGGCGCCTACGTGGCCGCCGCCAACCGCGCCCAGCAGACGGTGCAGGAATTCCAGCAGAGCCCGGCCGCCGAAGAGGCGCTGCACATCATGGTGCTGAGCTACGACAAGCTCGGGCTGGAGCAGCTGCGCGACGACGCCGGGCGCGTGCTGCGCAAGAACTTCCCGAACAGCGAGTTCATCGCGTCGGAGCCGCTGCCGGCGACGGCCCAGTAAAGACTAGAACGGCAAGGCCTGCGCCTGCAGGCCCTCCAGCCACTCCAGGGCCTCGGCCTCGGCCATCACCCGCGTCATCGGCGGCAATGCGTCGCGCAGGCGCTTGCCGTAGTTCATCCCCGCCATGCGCGGATCGCAGATCACCAGCAGCCCGCGGTCGGTCTCGCTGCGGATCAGCCGCCCGGCGCCCTGCTTCAGCG
>NZ_JBFUGN010001250.1:0-1498 GCF_056402895.1 Rhizobacter sp. P3_B12
GCCGCGCACGCCGGTGCTCGGGCGCCCGGCCTTGCGCGAGGCGGCCCCGGGCGACGCCCCGGACGAAGAGGGCGACGAGATCCTGCTGCGCACGCGCCGCCCCGACCTGACCGGCCGCACGCCCAACCAGCAGCTGTACCTGCGCAACATCCTCGCGCACGACATCACGTTCGGCATCGGCCCGGCCGGCACCGGCAAGACCTTCCTCGCGGTGGCCTGCGCGGTCGATGCGCTGGAACGCAGCAGCGTGCAGCGCATCATCCTGACGCGGCCGGCGGTCGAGGCCGGCGAGCGGCTCGGCTTCCTGCCCGGCGACCTGGCGCAGAAGGTCGACCCCTACCTGCGCCCGCTGTACGACGCGCTGTACGACCTGATGGGCATGGAGAAGGTCGGCAGGGCGTTCGAGAAGGGCAACATCGAGATCGCGCCGCTCGCCTTCATGCGCGGACGCACGCTGAACCATGCGTTCGTGATCCTCGACGAGGCGCAGAACACCACGCGCGAGCAGATGAAGATGTTCCTGACGCGCATCGGCTTCGGCAGCAAGTGCGTCATCACCGGCGACGTGAGCCAGATCGACCTGCCGCGCGGCACCGACAGCGGGCTGATCGACGCCGAGCGCGTGCTGCGCCGCGTGGCCGGCATCGCGATGACGCGCTTCACCGCCGCCGACGTGGTGCGCCACCCGCTGGTCGCGCGCATCGTCGAGGCCTACGACGCCGCGCCGGCAGACAGGATCTGACGATGGCGACCGCACGACCCGAACTGGGCCTCTCGCTGCAGTTCGCCGATGCATCGCACCGCGCCGAGCTGCCCCGCCACAAGGTGGCGCGCTGGATCCGCGCGGCGCTGGCGGCGCCCGGCGAGATCACGGTGCGCATCGTCGATGCCGACGAGGGCCGTGCGCTGAACCGCGAGTACCGCGGCAAGGACTACGCGACCAACGTGCTGACCTTCGACTACAGCCACGCGCCGGTGGTGCAGGCCGACCTGATCCTGTGCGCGCCGGTGGTCGAGGCCGAGGCGCGCGAGCAGGGCATCGCGCTGCAGGCGCACTACGCGCACCTGCTGGTGCACGGCACGCTGCATGCGCAGGGGCACGACCACGAGCAAGAGGACGAAGCGGTCGAGATGGAGGCCGAGGAGACGCGCATCCTCGCCGGGCTCGGCTACGACGATCCCTATCGCCGCTGAGCCGGACAGGCCCTAGCGCGGATGGCGCGACGTGCTCAGGTAGCGCTTGCGCCAGAAGAACCAGCCGAGCGAGCCTGCGATCACCAGCATGAAGCCGCTCGCCATCCAGACGCCGTCGCCGCTGTGGATCAGCGGCAGCCCCTCGAAATTCATCCCGAAGAACCCGGTGACCAGGTTCAGCGGCAGGAAGATCGCGGTCAGCACCGTCAGCGTGCGCATGATGTCGTTGGTGCGGTTGCTCTGCGCCGAGAAATGCATCTGCACCGCGGTCTCGGCCGAGGATTCGAGCCGCCGCACGTGGCTC
>NZ_JBFUGN010001251.1:0-1491 GCF_056402895.1 Rhizobacter sp. P3_B12
CCGAGCGCCAGCCCCACCAGGCCGCCCAGTACCGCATAGACGAAGTTCATCGGCCCTCCACCGCTGTCCTTGTGGCGGCGATTATGACGAGCGCCCCCGGCGCGCCCGGACGCTCTTTCGGGGGGTTGCCGGGATCAGTCGCCGGTGAGGTAGGCGACCAGCTGCCGCTCGGCCACCGACCAGCCGCGGCGCCGGCGCAAGGCGGCGAGCCGCTCGGCCGCACTGCGCAGCCGGGCCGGCGTCGCCTCCAGCACCTGCGGGTGCACGTAGGACTTGCGGCACACCGCCACCGTGTTGCCCAGCCGTTGCGCCACGTCGGCCAGCACGTCGTTCAGCTCGCGGCGCGTGAAGCCCTCGTCCTCCCGCTTCCCTTCGGCTGCATCGGCCCGTTCGCCGGGCAACTCGCCCAGCAGCGCCAGCGCATGCACGCTCGCATGCCAGGTGCGGAAGTTCTTCGCGRTGAACTCGGCCCCGCTCGCCTCGCGCAGGTAGTCGTTGACGTCGTCGCTGCCGATGCCGTGCAGCTCGCCGTCGTCACCCTCGTACTGGAACAAGGCCTGTCCCGGCAATGCCTGGCAGCGCCGCACCACGCGCGCGACCCGCGGGTCTTCGAGCGCCACGCGGTGCTGCACGCCGCTCTTGCCGCGGAACTGCAGCGTGATCTCGCGCCCGTTCACGCGCGCATGCCGGCTGCGCAGCGTCGTCAGGCCGAACGAGCCGTTGCTGCGGGCGTACTCGTCGTTGCCCACGCGCACCAGCGTCGTGTCGAGCAGGCGTACGACGGTCGCGAGCACCGTCTCGCGGCCCGGCCTCGCGCCGCCGCCCTTCAGGTCGCGCTGCACCCGGGCCCGGATGCGCGGCAGCGCCTCGCCAAATTCCAGCATGCGGTCGAACTTGTCGGCATCGCGCGCCCGCCGCCACTCGGCGTGGTAGCGGTACTGCTTGCGGCCACGCGCATCGCGCCCGGTGGCCTGCACATGGCCGAGCGGCGACGGGCAGATCCACACCTGCGTGTACGCGGGCGGAATCGCCAGCCGCCGGATCCGCTCCAGTTCGCTGCGCTCGCGCAACGGCCGGCCGTCCGGCCCGAGGTAGCTGAAGCCGTTGCCGCGGCGCGCCCGGCGGATGCCGGGCACCGCATCACTGACGTACTGGAGGCGCTGGCTGGCCGGCACGTGCCCTCTTCAAGCTCTGCAAATTCGACCGGGTGAAGTTTTCTGACGCCGGTAAGAAACTCGGCAGCATTTACGTGCCGCCGAGAGTCGCAGGTCAGGACGAGCTCTTCGCGCGTTCGCGGTCGCGCAGCATCTTGATCTGGTCGTGGTTGCGCTGCACGCCGAGCTGCATGCGCGCCACCACCGACTTCACCGGCTCCGGCAGGTCGTCGTCGCGCAGCGCCGCGCGGTAGCGGGCCAGCGCCGCGTCCTCGCCGCGCTCGCACTCGTCGAGCATCGCCTGGTCGGTGTAGCCCACCAGCGAGCCGCGCACCGC
>NZ_JBFUGN010001252.1:0-1490 GCF_056402895.1 Rhizobacter sp. P3_B12
GGCATCGACGGTGCCGCCGTGGGCGATCACGATGGCGCGCACGATGGCCAGGCCCAATCCGCTGCCCGTTCCGCTGCGTTGGYGAGATCGATCGGCCCGGAACAGCGGCTCGAAGATCTGGGGCAGGTCGGTGGGGGCCACGCCCGGTGTCGAGTCCTCGACGCGCAGCCACAGGTGGCGGTCGTCCTCGCGCACGCCCCAGCACACGCGCACGCGCCCGGGGCGGGTGGTGTAGCGGCCGCTGTTGGTCAGCAGGTTGCGCAGCACCTGCTCGATGCGCACCGGATCCCAGGAGGCGCGCAGGATGCGCGAAGCGGGCGGCAACACCTCGATCTGCAGGCCGTCGAGCGACGGGTGGCGAACGAGTTTCGTGGTGATGTATTCCAGCGTGCCCAGCGGATCGAGATCGACCATGTGGCAGGGCACGCTGCCGAGGTCTGCGACCGCGAGCAGGTGCAGGTCGTCCACGATGCGCACCATGTGGCGGATTTCCTCGCCGAGGTTCATCACGAGGGCGTGGCTGGGTTCTCGGGCGCCGTCTTCCACCGATTCGATCTCGCCTTGCAGCACCGACAGCGGCGTGCGCAGTTCATGGGAGATCTGCGCCATCCATTTGCGGCGGGTCAGTTCGAGCCGGCGCAGCGAATCTGCCATCGACGACACGTCGTGCGACAACTGCTGCATCTCCTGCGGACCGTCGAATGCCGCGTCGGCGGGCTCGAACTGGCCGGCGGCAAGCTTGCGTGTCGCCTCCTGCAGTGCGCCCAGCGGCCGGCTCCATCGGTGGGCCACCTGCACGGCCAGGGCCATCGACACGGCGAGCGATGCGAAGGCTGCCGCCGCGATACCCAGGTACTGGCCGCGCAGGAATGCGGCGTCCGATTCATGGAGGCTGCTGCCGAGGTCCAGCAAGGCCGTGCCCACCGATCGGCCGTTGACGAGGATCTGGCGGTCCAGAGTGCGGCCGTCCGGCTCCGCGGGGCTGCCTGCGAGCCGCGTGCCGTCTGCATCCAGGATGCGGATGCGACCCGCGAATCCCGATTGCCGGACCCGGCTCGCCTGCAAATCGCTGTTGCGCTCCTCCGGGTCTCCTTCGCGGACGAGAAATCCGTCGACCAGCTTGCGCATGTCGCCGACCTCGGAGACCACTGCCGGCAAGCCGCCGCGGGCGCTGGCCTGTTCGCCGACATAGATCGCGAAACGATCCAGCCGCAGCGACTCGCGGGCGTTCACGAAGCCGGAGACCCCGCCGCGCACGCTGAGCAGCGCGCCGACGATGACGCACAGCACGGACAGGCTGACCGTTGCCAGCAGCAGCAGCGCCAATTGATGAACCATTCGCAAGCGCATCGCAGGATTCGTCGATGGTGAGGTTGAGGTGTTGTCGGCGCAGGGGAGCTCGATGAAAGGGTCCAAAGCGCAGGTCTGTGCATGCTCGGTGCAGAGACGGCAGCTTGGCAACGATGGTTCGCAATCGTTGACATTTGCGG
>NZ_JBFUGN010001253.1:0-1489 GCF_056402895.1 Rhizobacter sp. P3_B12
CGATCATGCACGTGCAGTCCACCGGCAGCGGCAAGAAGGAAGTGACCGGCGCGAACGTGCTGGTCGCGATCTTCGGCGAGAAGGACTCGCACGCCGTCTACTACCTGCACCAGCAGGGCGTGACGCGGCTGGACGTCGTCAACTTCATCGCCCATGGCATCAAGAAGACCGATCCGCCGGAGCCGGCCAAGCCGAGCGAGGGCGGCCCGAGCGCCGAAGGCGAGAAGGACGAGGGCGAAGGCAAGGGATCGCCGCTCGACCAGTTCACGCAGAACCTGAACCAGCTGGCACGCGAAGGCAAGATCGATCCGCTGATCGGTCGCGAGCTCGAGGTCGAGCGCGTGATCCAGATCCTGTGCCGCCGCCGCAAGAACAACCCGCTGCTGGTCGGTGAAGCCGGCGTCGGCAAGACGGCGATCGCCGAGGGCCTGGCCTGGCGCATCACGCAGGGCGACGTGCCGGAGATCCTGGCCGATGCCAACGTGTATTCGCTCGACATGGGCGCGCTGCTGGCCGGCACCAAGTACCGCGGCGATTTCGAGCAGCGCCTGAAGAGCGTGCTGAAGCACCTGAAGGACCAGCCGAACGCGGTGCTGTTCATCGACGAGATCCACACGCTGATCGGCGCCGGTGCGGCCTCGGGCGGCACGCTGGACGCGAGCAACCTGCTGAAGCCGGCGCTCAGCTCGGGTGCAATGAAGTGCATTGGTGCGACCACCTTCACTGAATACCGCGGCATCTTCGAGAAGGATGCGGCGCTGTCGCGGCGCTTCCAGAAGGTCGACGTGGTCGAGCCGTCGGTCGAGCAGACGGTCGAGATCCTGAAGGGCCTGAAGTCGCGCTTCGAGGAGCACCACAGCGTGAAGTACGCGCTGGGCGCACTGCAGGCCGCGGCCGAGCTGTCGGCCAAGTTCATCAACGACCGCCACCTGCCCGACAAGGCGATCGACGTGATCGACGAGGCCGGTGCAGCGCAGCGCATCCTGCCGAAGAGCAAGCAGAAGAAGACCATCACGCGCAACGAGGTCGAGGAGATCGTCGCGAAGATCGCGCGCATCCCGCCGACCAGCGTGTCGAACGACGACCGCTCCAAGCTGAAGACGCTGGACCGCGACCTGAACAGCGTGGTGTTCGGCCAGGAGCCGGCGGTCGAGGCGATCGCGGCCGCGATCAAGATGGCGCGCTCCGGTCTCGGCAAGCCCGACAAACCGATCGGTTCGTTCCTGTTCAGCGGCCCGACCGGCGTCGGCAAGACCGAGGTCGCGAAGCAGCTCGCGTTCATCCTGGGCATCGAGCTGATCCGCTTCGACATGAGCGAGTACATGGAGCGCCATGCGGTGAGCCGCCTGATCGGCGCGCCTCCGGGCTACGTCGGCTTCGACCAGGGCGGCCTGCTGACGGAGGCGATCACGAAGAAGCCGCATGCGGTGCTGCTGCTCGACGAGATCGAGAAGGCGCACCCGGACGTCTTCAACGTGCTGCTGCAGGT
>NZ_JBFUGN010001254.1:0-1486 GCF_056402895.1 Rhizobacter sp. P3_B12
GGACATCGACATGTACGAGCTGAAGGCGCGCGGCCCGCAGAACAAGCTCGAGGAGCTGCGCATCGAGCTGTGCGACAAGATCAATGCGCTCGGCATCGGCGCGCAGGGCCTGGGCGGGCTGACCACCGTGCTCGACGTGAAGATCGCCACCTACCCGACGCACGCGGCCAGCAAGCCGGTCGCGATGATCCCGAACTGCGCCGCCACGCGCCATGCGCACTTCGTGCTGGACGGCTCCGGCCCGGCCTTCCTCGAGGCGCCCAGCCTCGACCTGTGGCCCGACGTGAAGTGGGCTCCCGACTACAACAAGAGCCGCCGCGTCAACCTCGACACGCTGACGCGCGAAGAGGTGGCGAGCTGGAAGCCGGGCGAAACGCTGCTGCTGAACGGCAAGATGTTGACCGGCCGCGATGCCGCGCACAAGCGCATTCAAGACATGCTCGCCAAGGGCGAGAAGCTGCCCGTCGACTTCACCAACCGCGTCATCTACTACGTCGGCCCGGTCGATCCGGTGCGCGACGAGGTGATGGGCCCGGCCGGCCCCACCACCGCGACCCGCATGGACAAGTTCACCGAGATGATGCTCGCGCAGACCGGGCTGATCGGCATGATCGGCAAGGCCGAGCGCGGCCCGACCGGCATCGATGCGATCAAGAAGCACAAATCGGCCTACCTGATGGCGGTGGGCGGCGCGGCCTACCTGGTCTCGAAGGCGATCCGCAAGGCCGAGGTGGTGGGCTTCGCCGACCTGGGCATGGAAGCGATCTACGAGTTCGAGATCAGCGACATGCCGGTGACGGTGGCGGTCGATTCCGAGGGCACCTCGGTGCACACGACCGGCCCGAAGGAGTGGCAGGCGAAGATCGGCAAGATCCCCGTCGCGGTCTCCTGAGCCATGGGCTGACGTGCACGCCCTGCCCTTCGCGCTGACGAAGATCCAGGCGCCGCGGCCGCGCGGCGAGCACCTGGATCGGCCGCAGCTCGAAGGGCGCCTCGCCGCCGCCCTCGGCCAGGCGCGGCTGATGCTGCTGTGCGCGCCGGCCGGCTTCGGCAAGACGGCGCTGCTGGGGCAGCTGCTGGCCTCGCGGCAGGACACCGCGGTCGCCTGGATCGCCGCCGACGATGACGACGACCTGGCGCGCTTCATCGCCTGCCTGGTCGCCGCGCTGGAACCGCACGATCTGCCATGGCGCATCTCGCCGCAGGCATTGACCACGCTCGGGCAGCAGCCACGCGGGCTGCGCCGCATCGCCGATGAACTGCTGAGCGCCTTGGGCGGTGCCGACCTGCTGCCAGGACAAGAGCACGGCCTGATCGTGCTGGACGATGCGCACCGCATCGCCGATGCGCGCATCTTCGAGCTGCTCGACCTGCTGCTGGAGCAGCTGCCGGCCCGCTGGACCGTGCTGCTCGCGAGCCGCACCGATCCGCCGCTGTCGCTGGCCCGGCTGCGCGCGCAGGGCGAGCTGCTCGAGCTGCGCCAGGC
>NZ_JBFUGN010001255.1:0-1486 GCF_056402895.1 Rhizobacter sp. P3_B12
GCCGAGAACGTCGCGGTGAACGAGGGCCTGCCGGTCGTCGTGTTCTCGATGGAAATGGGCGCGGCGCAACTCGCGTTGCGGATGGTCGGCTCGCTCGGCCGCATCGACCAGAGCAACCTGCGCACCGGCAAGCTGCGCGACGACGAATGGGGCCGGCTGTCCGAGGCGGTCGAGAAGCTCGGCAAGGCAGCGGTCTTCATCGACGAAGGCTCGGCGCTGTCGCCGAGCGAGCTGCGCGCCCGTGCGCGCCGCCAGGCGCGGCAGTGCGGGCAGCTCGGCCTGATCGTCGTCGACTACCTGCAGCTGATGAGCGGCAGCGGCGGCGGCAGCGAGGAAAACCGCGCCACCGTGATCGGCGAGATCTCGCGCGGCCTGAAGTCGCTGGCCAAGGAACTGAAGTGCCCGGTGATCGCGCTGTCGCAGCTGAACCGAAGCGTCGAGACACGCACCGACAAGCGGCCGATGATGAGCGACCTGCGCGAGTGCGTGGTCGGCGACACGCTGGTCTGCCTGGCGAATGGCGAGCGCCGGCCGATCCGCGAACTGGTCGGCCAGACCCCCGAGGTGCTGGCCGTCAGCGAGGCGCAGAAGGTCGTGCGCGCGCACAGCGACAAGGTCTGGTCGGTGGGCGTCAAGCCGGTCTTCACGCTGTCGCTGGCCAGTGGCCGCTCGATCGTCGCGACGGCGAAGCACCGCATGCTGACGGCTCAGGGCTGGAAGGAGCTGGGCGACATCACGCCCGGCGAGCGCATGGCGCTGTCGCGCGCGATTCCCGAGCCTTCGCAGCACGGCCGCTGGGCCGAGGCCGAGCTCGTGCTGCTGGCACACCTGATCGGCGATGGCAGCTACCTGAGCGGCCAGCCGATGCGCTACACGACGGCGTCCGAGGAGAACAGCGCGGCCGTCACCGAGGCGGCGCAGGCGATCGGCTCGACCGTCAGCCGTCACGTGGGACGCGGCCAATGGCACCAGCTCGTGATCGCCGGCAACGGCAACCGCTGGCATCCCGCGGGCGTGGGGGCGTGGCTCAAGGGCCTGGGCGTGTTCGGGCAGCGCTCGCACGAGAAGCACGTCCCGCAACCGGTGTTCGCACTCGGCAACGAGCAGGTCGCGCTGTTCCTGCGCCACCTGTGGGCCACCGACGGCTGCATCCATGTGCKCCCGCTGGGCAGCAAGGGCTCGGCGCGGGTCTATTTCGCGACCTGCAGCGAGAGGTTGGCGCGTGACGTCGCTTCGTTGTTGATGCGCTTCGGCATCGTCGCGCGCCTGCGGCGCATCCTGCAAGTCGGTGCTCGGCCGCTGTGGAATGTCGACGTGAGCGGCGCGGAACAGCAATTGCGCTTCCTCACGCAGGTCGGGGCGTTCGGCCCGCGCTGCGCGCCCGCCGATGCGCTGCGCGAGCGCTTGTCGTCGCAGGTCGCCAATCCGAACGTCGACACGCTGCCGCAGGCACTGTTCGATGAGGTGCGTGGGCTGATGCAGGAAC
>NZ_JBFUGN010001256.1:0-1485 GCF_056402895.1 Rhizobacter sp. P3_B12
GTCGATCGCCGAATCGGCCTGGCCGCGGTACTTGTCGATCTGCGCGGTGGCGACCTTGATCTCGGCGGCCAGGTCCGCATCGCTGCGGTCGGCGTCGGCGAGCCCGCCGAGCGTGCGCTTCAGGCCGTTCAGCTGGTTGGCCAGCGATTCGCGGGCGGCCTTGATCTTCGGTTCGTCCAGCGACGCGATCAGCGCCACCGTGCGGTAGACGCCGGCGTGGATCTGGCCGAGCTGGTCCTGCACGCTGGTGATGGTGCGCAACGATTCGAGGTCGCTGCGGAAGTCCTCGCTGTTCTTGGTCGCTTCGGCGCTCATCAGCGCGGTGTTCACCGAGGCCATCGAGAACACCACGACGGCGGTCAGCACGGGGGCTGCGAGCAGCTTGAGTCCGAGTTTCATGGCAGGCCTTCCGTCATGCAGAGCGTGCGGGCGCCTTACTTGTAGATGCCGCCGCAGACGGCCACGTCGCCCAGCCGCTCGCAGTAGGCGCGTTTCGGCTCGATCTTCTTGCTGACCGGGTTGGTGAACTTGTAGTCCTGCCAGAACGTGCCCTTGGACTGGGCGAGTTCGACGCGTTCCTTGACGAAGGGCTTGC
Organism: Rhizobacter sp. P3_B12; assembly: GCF_056402895.1. NCBI lineage: Bacteria > Pseudomonadati > Pseudomonadota > Betaproteobacteria > Burkholderiales > Sphaerotilaceae > Rhizobacter > Rhizobacter sp. P3_B12. Next base: position 596 of record NZ_JBFUGN010001256.1, read on the forward strand.
CGTCCACGTCCTTCAGCTCGAGCAGGTTCTTGCCGATCATTTTTTCGTTCGCCCCGTGGGCGCGCACGACGCCGTCGAGCCCGTAGACGACCAGGTAGAGGTCGCGCTCGGTGAACTGGCCGGCCTTGTTGTTGATCTCGGCATAGGCCTTGTCGTTGCCGTTGGCCTTGATGAAGGCGACGCCTTTCTTGACCATGGCGGTGGCTTCGTCGGCGGTGGCATTGCCGTCCTTCGCGAAGGCGGGGAGGGCGGCAGCGCTCAGCAGCGCGCACAGGAACAGGTGCTTGGACATGCGGGATCCTCGGCAGTCGGGGCGCTCACGGGCGCGGTGGCAGGATTGCATCCGCCGGCAAGGCGGATGCGCTGTGCCGTTATCGGCACGCGGGCGGCCGGGCTGTACCCGGGTCTGTGCCGATTCTGTGAGACAGCGCAAATTGGCTGTCGGCGCAAAAGCGGGGGCTTGCGGGTGCATCTCTTCCCGATGGGGGACTCGCTGCGCGAGGGCTCTTGTTTCCCCTGCGGGGGGGCTTTCTCACTGCGTGAGGCTGCTGCCGGGTYTCGCCCSGKCGGGCGAGTCACTTTCATTTGTCTTGCCAAATGAAAGTAACCAAAGCAAAGGCGCCTGAAAACCATACGGTTCGTTCAGYCTSGCTGCGGACAACACTGCCRCTTCGGCTGCACATCACCGTTCATTGGGATTGTTGTTCTCCCGCTCCACYCGACTSGCTCGCTTCGCRTCGCATCGTCTTGCGCCGGCCGCCGCCGCMGTGTCATTYGGGCGATGCGYAGCGAGTTGGGTGGAGAAGAACGGCCAACAATCCCAATGAACGGTGATGTGCAGCCGAAGCGGCAGTGTTGTCCGCAGCCAGACTGAACGAACCGTATGGTGT
>NZ_JBFUGN010001257.1:0-1485 GCF_056402895.1 Rhizobacter sp. P3_B12
AACCCCGGCAATGACGGCGGCTACACCTGGACGACCTATCCCGAACGTCTCGAGCGCGCCGGCATCACCTGGCAGGTCTACGAGAACATGGACGACAACTTCACCGACAACTGCCTGGCGGGATTCCATGCCTTCCGCGATGCGTACTTCCAGCGCCCCGGCTATTCGGAGGCGCTGCGCCAGCGCGGCGTCGGTACGCGCGACCTCGACAAGCTGAAGGAGGACGTGCTCGCCGGCAAGCTGCCGCAGGTCAGCTTCATCGTCGCAACGGCCGAAGGGTCGGAGCACCCCGGGCCGTCGAGCCCGGCCCAGGGCGCCGACTACACCGCCAAGGTGCTGGATGCGCTGACCGCCGACCCCGCGGTCTGGAGCAAGACCGTGCTGTTCCTGAACTTCGACGAGAACGACGGCTTCTTCGACCACGTGCCGCCGCCGGCACCGCCCTCGTACGCCAGCTGGGATGCCGATCCGGCGAAGGCCGTTCTCGCCGGCGCGAGCACGGTCGACACCGCGGCCGAGTACCACGAGCACCTGAAGGCGTACCACACGGCGGCCTACGAGCCCTCGCTGCTGCACCGGCCGTACGGCCTCGGGCCGCGCGTACCGATGTACGTGATCTCGCCGTGGAGCAAGGGCGGCTGGGTCAACTCGCAGGTGTTCGACCACACCTCGCCGCTGCAATTCATCGAGCAGCGCTTCGGCGTGAAGGAGCCCAACATCTCGGCCTGGCGCCGCGCGGTGTGCGGCGACATGATGTCGGCCTTCAACTTCGCCGACCCGAACAACGCCGAGTTCTTCAGGAACCTGCCGGCGACCACCGCCCTGGCGGACCGTGCGCGCGCCCTGCCCCAGCGCACCGTGCCCACGCTGCCGAACGCGGCCGCGATGCCGGTGCAGGCCAAGGGCACCCGGCCGTCGCGCGCGCTGCCGTACGAGTTGCACGTCAGTGCGGTCTGCACCCCGGCCTCGCAGCAGGTCACGCTGATCTTCTCGAACACCGGCCGCGCGGCAGCGGTCTTCCACGTCTACGACCGCCTGCACCTGGACGCCGTCCCGCGGCGCTACACCGTCGAGGCCGGCAAGCAGCTGCGGGGCAACTGGGCGCTGGCCGCGGACCAGGGCGTCTACGACCTCTGGGTGCTCGGGCCGGCCGGGCTGCATCGCCATTTCACCGGCAACGCCAGCACACTCGCCGTGGCGAGCCGGCCCAATCCGGAGATCCAGGTCTGCTACGACGTCGCCAACAGCGACCTGGTGCTGAAGCTGCACAACACCGGCACCGCGGATTGCACCTTCAGCGTGCGGGCCAATGCGTATTTCGACGACACGGTGCAGACGGTGGCGGTCGGCCCGGGCGGTGAACAGAMGCTGGCGTGGGCGCTCAAGGACAGCGGCAACTGGTACGACTTCAGCGTCGGCGTGCCGGCGCTGCCGGGCTACAGCCGCCGCTTCGCCGGGCGCCTGGAAACCGGCGCGCACCTGGTC
>NZ_JBFUGN010001258.1:0-1484 GCF_056402895.1 Rhizobacter sp. P3_B12
GCGCAGGAAAGCGATCTGCCAGGCCGCATCGCAGCGCGCCAGCTCGCGCAACAGCTCCTCGCCGAGCAGCTTGGTCGTGCCGTAGGGGTTGGTGGCCGACAAGGCTGCATCCTCGGTGATCGGCAGCCGCTCGGGCTGGCCGTAGACGGTGGCCGACGAGCTGAACACCAGCCGCTTGCAGCCGTGGTCCTGCATCACCTGCGCCACGTTGATCAGGCCGCCCAGGTTGTTGCGGTAGTACTCCAGCGGCTTCTGCGCCGATTCGCCGACCGCCTTGTGCGCCGCGAAGTGCACCACCGCATCGATGCGGTGCTGGCTGAACACCGCGTCCATCGCCGCGCGCTCGCAGACGTCGGCCTCGATGAAGACCGGCGCCTGCCCGCCCAGCTCGACCAGGCGCTGCAGCACGGTGCGCGAGCTGTTCGCGAAGTTGTCGACCCCCACCACGTCGAAGCCGGCGGCCTGCAGTGCAAGCCAGGTGTGGGACGCGATGTAGCCGGTGGCACCGGTCAGCAGGATGGTGGGCATGGAATGCAGAGCAGGGAGCAGGGCGCTGGATCATAGGGTCGCACCCCGCCGTCCGACAGCCCCCGGGATGGATGGTCGCGGTCCGCCACCTACAATCCCGCGCATGTTGAATGCCTTCTTCGCGTCGCTCGGCGCCGGTGCGCTGGAGCGCATCACCCTGCTGCTCAATCACGTGATCGCGTCCGAGACCGTCGCGACCGACCGGCTCAAGCCGCATGCCGGCCGCAGCGTGCAGCTCGCGCTCACCGGCTGGCCCCCGCTGCTGCCGCCACCGCCGCAGATCGCGTTCCGCGTGACGCCGGCCGGACTGCTCGAGTGGTGCGGCGAGGAGCCGCCCGCGAACCCGGACCTGCGCGTGACGCTCGACGCCTCGAACCCGGCGCGCCTGGCCGCGCAGTGGTTCGGCGGCGTGCGCCCGAAGGTCGGCATCGAGGGCGATTCGGCCTTCGCCGCCGACGTCAGCTGGCTGATCGACAACCTGCGCTGGGACCTGCAGGACGACCTCGCCAAGATCATCGGCCCGGCCCCGGCGCATGAACTCTCGCGCTTCGCCGCGATGGTGGCCGGCGGCCTGCGCGAGGCGGTGCACGTGCTGCAGGGCCTGGTCAAGCGCCGCGGCGATTGACGATGAGGCACCTGCTGCGGTTGCTGTTCATCGGCTTCATCGTCCTGCGCTACGGGCTCGACGAGCTCGCGTTGTCGGGCTTCCGCCAGCGCTGGGTGCGGGCCCTGGTGCGGGTGATGACGCTCGGCCGCCGCCTGCACGCGCCGCGCGGCGCACGGCTGCGCGAGGCGCTGGAGCGGCTCGGGCCGATCTTCGTCAAGTTCGGCCAGGTGCTGTCGACCCGCCGCGACCTGCTGCCCAACGACCTCGCCGACGAGCTGGCCCGGCTGCAGGACCGCGTGCCGCCGTTCCCGGCAGCGCTCGCGCGCCAGCTGGTCGAGCACGCCTACGG
>NZ_JBFUGN010001259.1:0-1482 GCF_056402895.1 Rhizobacter sp. P3_B12
GTGTGCGACACACCCGATGCGCCTGCGGGCAGCCGCTCCAACCGCGCCAGCAGATCGGCAAGAGGGGCCACCGTGGCGAGAACAATCGCTTCTTTCGCGGCCAACGCCTCGAGAGGCGTGTTCAGTGCCGACGCCATCTTCAATGCCGCACGCTGCGCCTCGAGAAGCACCGCGGGCAGCCGTGCGAGGTCGACGGGCTGCAGGTCGAGATTGCGGGTGCCCTCGAACGGATGCTCAGCTGCGGGTCCGTCGACGGCAAGGCGCTCGTGGTACCGCCCGATCGTGATGAGCAAGGCGGCCTCGTCCTCGCAAGTCATGGATGCGAGCGCCTGTCCATCGAGGCGCGGCGGTGGGTGCCCGGCTCCCACGAATCGCGACTGGCGGCCCAGCACGCCATAGGGTGTTGCGCCCGTCGTACCAATCGGCCGATGAAGCGCTTCAGCCAGTTCATTCAGGCGGTCACGCGTCTTCCGCAAGTCGACGGGATCGGCGGGAAGACTCGGGACCGCGCTCGACTGCGTCATCGTTCGTGCGAGCTCCGCCAGCACGGACTTCTTGTTGGCGCTGCGGGAGTGCAGTTCAAGGCAGATGTCACGCAGGCCGACCTTCAACAGGCGGTCGTGCACCACAGAGAGCGCAGCCATCTTTTCGGCAAGAAAGAGAACGCGCTTCCCCTCCTTGGCTGCCGCGGCGATGATGTTCGTGATCGTCTGGCTCTTCCCGGTTCCGGGCGGGCCTTGCACCACCAGATTTCGCCCCGAGCGAACCTCCTCGATCACCTTGGCTTGCGACGCATCGGCGTCGACGACGTGAAACAGCCTCTCCGGCGGCAGCACCTCGTCGAGGCGATCCTCGGGCCGGAAGAGCGGCGCCTCGCTCTCGAAGCCCTCGTAAAGCAAACCCCGGGTGAGCCTGTGATCGATCAGCGCATTGTCTGGCCAGGCGTCGACAGCAAGATCCAGGTACATGAGGAGCTTGTTGAAGCTGAAGAAGCCGACCTGCATCCCGTCCGGGTCGATCTTCCATCCCTGACGCTGGGCGATCACTGCTGCGACCTGCGCGAAGTAGTCGCTCGGCTTCCATTCTTCGCCGATCTCGAGCTCCGGCAAGCCGATTCCGAAATCGTCCATCAGGCGCTGCTTGAGAGGAAGGTTCGTCAGGACGTCCTCCTCGCGCATGCGAAGGTCATGGGTCGACGTGCGGGCGTTGCGGACGAGTTCGACAGGCAGCAGAACAAGAGGCGCCTCCCTCGGCACGTTCGAGCCTTCGTCCTCGAGCCAGGTCATGAAGCCCATGGCGATATAGAGAATGTTGACGCCGGATTCCTCCTCTGCTGTCTGTGCCTCGCGCGCAATCTTCAGCAGCTTCCTCTGGAGAGCGTCAGGGCCCAGGCGGGTATCCAGCTGGGCATCGGTGAAACGCTCCTCGCCAAGGCCATCGTGACCTGTGTCCGCAAAGGCCATCTCCTCATCGCCCTTGTCA
>NZ_JBFUGN010001260.1:0-1476 GCF_056402895.1 Rhizobacter sp. P3_B12
TCTGGGGCCTGCCACCGCTGTGGATCGATGCAGGGCGGGGAAAAGACGAGGTGATCGATGCCCTGGGGCGGCTGTTTTCCTTGCAGGCGCTCAGCCCGCGCTGCAAGCAATGGGTGGGCGACGAGCGCGGCATTCGTGGCTTCAATCCGTGGCGGGTGGGCACGCTGGGCGACATCGCAACAGTGGCGGCCGCCTTCGATCGTGCCGAGCGGCCCGATCTCGCGCTGCAGTTGCTCGCGGCCCACCTGACGCATCTGACCGCATTGAAGGCGACCGATCTGCCGTGCGTTCAGTTGATCGTGGACATCGCGAAACCGATTGACCTGCTGAACGGTCCGGCCGTGCGGGCGCTTCGCCCCATCCTGCTTCACGCCCGCTTGTTGAGGGAATGCGAACTGGTCGACGTGCAAGGCAGGAAGGCGCTGGCGGAGATGGAGGAGATGCTGATCGAACAGGTTCTCGTCGGCACGGACGGTACGAAAGACCTCCTGCCGATCGGCGAGATCGATGGGATGTGTCGAGTCCTGGAGGGGATGGTGGGGCAGCCGCATACCGCGGCACAACGCCGGAAGATCATGGCAAGGGCTGGGCAGCTGGCGGCGGTCGACGCTGGTCCGGGGCGCAGACGCATCACGCTCGGTTTGCAGCGAGCGACGATCGAAGGAGACGGGGTCGATTCACCGGAGCTGAAGCATTTCGCTGCAGCGTGTGACAAGCGACGGAACGATCGGATCAAGGCGTCGCGCAAGGGCTTTTCGCGTCTGGGCGTTGAATGGCGGCAGGGCAAGTTCAGCGTTCCGAAAGACGGGACGTTTTCGTGGACACCCGATGCTTGCCGGGCTGCGGTGACGTTTTCCCATCTGCGGCTGTGCCGAGCGGCCCAGCGCACGGCGGCCTTCGAGGCGTCGCAGTTGGTGCAGATGCTCGGCGAAGGCATCGAGCGGTTCGATGCGGCGCTGCGCGGCAGTGTGTTGGCACTCGGGCTGCGTGCCTCGGCCGCAGATCCGAAGGTTCTGGAGACAGCAGCATTCGCCGCGGTTCTGGACCAGCTTCTCGCCGACCACGAGGTGGTTCAGGCCATGCTGGAGAGCGATGTGTCCGACCTTCCCGTCGTGATGTGCACGCTGGCGCTGGCGTCGGACCATTGGTTCCAGACGGATGCTCGAAAGGAGGGCTTCATGCTCATCGTGGAGAGCGTGGAGTTCTCGGTCGCCATGGATTCCGGATCAGCGTCATTCCTGTTGGACGAAATCCTGGCCCGGTTCGGCGCGAACATCCTGTCTCTGCGACGCCGGCCGATGCGCAGTCTGCTCCGCTGCACGCTCACGCAGCACGCATGCCGGGGCAGCGTGGAAGCGATGGCACGTCCCCTGCTGATGCAGGCCGTGTTCGATCGATCCCGCAGTGCCGGCAAGTCGAGGAGCCGTGCATTGATCGAAGGCCTGCTGATGCTGGACCAGGAGCAGCGGATGCCGC
>NZ_JBFUGN010001261.1:0-1470 GCF_056402895.1 Rhizobacter sp. P3_B12
CTGCGAGCACTCGGCTGCAGCTTCGCACCCGCCACCGCGATCGACCCGGCGCGCTTCGACACACTGCCGGCGCACGCCCGCCTCGTGCAGCGCATGCTGGCGATCCTGGCCGAGGACGGCATCCTGGTGCGCGACGGCAGCAGCTTCGTCGTGCGCCGCACGCCCGACGAGACCGACCCCGAAGCGCTCGCCGACGACCTGCTCGCCCGTCACCCGGAAGGCGAGGCCGAACTGGTGCTCACGCGCCGCTGCGGCCGCGAGCTGGCCGCGGTGCTGCGCGGCCGGGCCGACCCGCTCGCGCTGCTGTTCCCCGGCGGCTCGCTGGCCGACACCGAGCGGCTGTACCAGAACTCGCCGCCCGCGAAGACCTACAACAGCGTGATCGCCGAGACGGTGCGCGCGCTGGCCGCCGCGTGGCCGGCCGGCCGGCCGCTGCGCGTGCTGGAGATCGGCGCCGGCACCGGCAGCACGACGAGCCACGTGCTGCCGATGCTGCCGGCGCAGGGCGTGCGCATCGACTACACCTTCACCGACGTCTCGCCGCTGTTCCTGAACCGCGCCCGCGAGAAGTTCGCGGCGCACGGCTTCATGCGCTACGAGCTGCTCGACATCGGCCGCGCGCCGGCCGAGCAGGGCTTCGCGGCCGGCGGCTACGACCTGGTGCTCGGCGCCAACGTGCTGCACGCCACGCCCGACCTCGACGTGACGATCCGCCATGTGCGGCAACTGCTCGCGCCCGGTGGCGTGCTGGTGCTGCTCGAAGGCACGACGCCGCAGCGCTTCGGCGACCTCACCGTCGGCCTGCTCGACGGCTGGTGGGCCTACACCGACACCCAGCGCCGCAGCTATGCGCTGATGCCGCGCGAGGGCTGGACGACGCTGCTGTCGCAGCACGGCCTGCAGGGCGCCACGCCGCTGCCGGGCGCGACGACGCACCCGGTGCTGGCGCAGCAGGCGGTGTTCGTCGCGCAGGCGCCGGTGGCCGCGGTCGAGCGTGAACCGTCGCGCTGGCTGGTGCTGGCCGACCGGGCCGGTTTCGCGGACGCGTTGATCGGCGAGTTGCGCCGCGCCGGTGACCTGCCGGAGCTGGTGGCACCGACTGCCGACGCACTCGCGCAAGCCTTGCGCAGCCCGCTGCCGTGCCGCGGCGTCGTGCAACTGCAGGCGCTGGACCTCGCGGCCCACGCCGGGCTGTCGACCGACGACCTCTTGCGCGACCAGCAGTTCATCGTCAGCGCGCTGCTGCAGACGGTGCAGGCGATGGCGGCCCAACCCGGGTCGTCGCGGCCCGGGCTGTGGATCGCGACGCGCGGCGCGCAGGCCACGCACCGCCATGAAGGGGCGAACCCGGCGCAGGCCACGGCCTGGGGCATGAGCCACGTGGTCGCGATCGAGCACCCCGAGTTGCAATGCCGGCGCATCGATCTCGATCCGGCCGCCGATGCGGCAGCCGCGGCCACGGCGCTGGTG
>NZ_JBFUGN010001262.1:0-1468 GCF_056402895.1 Rhizobacter sp. P3_B12
GTGCGAGGCCTGCTGCGGCCTCGAGGTGCAGGTCGACGACGACGGCCGCATCGGCACCATCCGCGGCGATGCGGCCGACGTGTTCAGCGCCGGCTTCCTGTGCCCGAAGGGTGTCGCGCTGAAGGACCTGCACGACGACCCGGACCGGCTGCGCACGCCGCTGATCCGGCGCGGCGCGCGCTTCGTCGAGGCGAGCTGGGACGAGGCCTTCGCCGAGATCGAGCGCCGCCTGCTGCCACTGCGCGAGGCGCATGGCAAGGACAGCGTCGCCTTGACGCTGGGCAACCCGTCGGCGCACAAGATGGGCCTGCTGCTGTACATGCCGCGGCTGCTGAAGGCGCTGGGCACGCGCAACTTCTTCTCGGCCTCGACGCTCGACCAGATGCCCAAGCAGCTGTCGAACGGGCTGATGTACGGCCATTGGCTGTCGATGGCGGTGCCCGACATCGAGCGCTGCGACCACCTGCTGATGCTGGGCGCGAACCCGATGGCCAGCAACGGCAGCCTGTGGACGGTGCCGGATTTCCGCGGCAAGGCCAAGGCGATGAAGGCGCGCGGCGGCCGGCTGGTGGTGATCGACCCGCGGCGCACCGAGACGGCCGCGCTCGCCGATGCGCACCACTTCATCCGCCCGGGCGGCGACGTGTTCCTGCTGCTCGGGATGGTGCACACGCTGTTCGCCGAGGGGCTGGTGAAGCTCGGGCGCCTGCAGCCGCACCTGGCGGGGGTGGAGGCGCTGCGCGAGGCGGTGCAGCCGTTCGATGCGCCCGCGATGGCCGCACGCTGCGGGATCGAGGCCGACGTCATCCGAGGCCTGGCGCGCGACCTCGCCGCTGCCGGGCGCGGCTGCATCTACGGCCGGCTCGGCACCTGCGTGCAGGCGTACGGCACCACCTGCTCCTGGCTGATCGACGTGCTGAACATCCTGAGCGGCCACCTCGATGAACCCGGCGGCGCGATGTTCCCGCAGGCCGCGGCGTTCGCGGCGAACACCGTGGGCACGCCGGGCCGCGGGCGCGGCATCGTGACCGGCCGCCACCACAGCCGCGTCAGCGGCGCGCCCGAGGTGTACGGCGAGCTGCCGATGACCTGCCTGGCCGAGGAGATCGAGACGCCGGGCGCGGGCCAGGTGAAGGCGCTGATCACGATCGCGAGCAACCCTGTTCTGTCGGCACCGAACGGCGCGCGGCTGGCGAAGGCGCTGGAGGGGCTCGACTTCATGCTGAGCCTGGACATCTACCTGAACGAGACGACGCGCCATGCCGACGTGATCCTGCCCGGGCTGTCGCCGCTGGAGGACACGCACTACGACGTCGCGTTCCCGCAGTTCAGCGTGCGCAACCATGCGCGCTACAGCCCGGCCGTGCTGCCGCCGCCGGCGGGCGCGYCGGCCGAGTGGGAGACGCTGCTGCGGCTGGCCGCGCTGGTGCAGGGCCGCGGCGCCCAGGCCGACATCGCGGCCCTCGAC
>NZ_JBFUGN010001263.1:0-1468 GCF_056402895.1 Rhizobacter sp. P3_B12
GACCGGCACCGAATGGCTGATCGCCAGGTACGCGAGCAGCGCGCCGCCCAGCATCTTGAGCACGCCCGGCACCACCCAGCCCGGCCCGCCGATCAGCACGCCCAGCCACCAGCGCTTGCGGTTGGCCGCGGTGCGCTCGGGCATGAAGCGCAGGTAGTCGACCTGCTCGCCCATCTGCGTGATCAGCGCGATGCCCACCGTCATCGCGGCGCCGAACAGGCCCAGGTTGAACTCCGCGCCGCGGCCCTCGGCGCCGGCGTAGTGCACCAGGCCATCGAGCACGCCCGGGTTCTGGCGCAGCACGTAGACGTAGGGCACGACCAGCAGCACCAGCCACAGCGGCTGCGTCCAGACCTGCAGCCGGCTGATCGCGGTGACGCCGTGCGTGACCAGCGGGATCACCACCAGCGCGCAGATCAGGTAGCCCCAGGCCGGCGGCACGTCGAACGCGAGCTCGAGCGCGTAGGCCATGATGGCCGCCTCGAGCGCGAAGAAGATGAAGGTGAAGCTCGCGTAGATCAGCGAGGTGATGGTCGAGCCGATGTAGCCGAAGCCCGCGCCGCGCGTCAGCAGGTCCATGTCGAGCCCGTGGCGCGCCGCGTAGAAGCTGATCGGCAGGCCGGCCAGGAAGATGATCAGCCCGGTCGCGAGGATCGCCCAGAACGCGTTCAGGAAGCCGTACTGCACCAGCAGCGTCGCGCCCACCGCCTCGAGCACCAGGAACGAGGCGGCGCCGAACGCGGTGTTGGCCACGCGCAGCTCGGACCACTTGCGAAAGCTGTGCGGCGTGAAGCGCAGCGCGTAGTCCTCCATCGTCTCGCGCGCGACCCAGCTGTTGTAGTCGCGCCGGACCTTCACGACGCGCTGCACCGCGCGCTCGTCGGCAGTGCCCTCTCCTGCCCGGTCGACCGGCACGATCGCGGGGCCGACCGGCAGGGCGCCGTCTGGCGGGTTGGCAGACTTCATGCGGTGTCGAGCGCAAGCCCCGTGCCATTGCGGTGACCAGGCGCCCTAAGATGTGGCACACCTTCTGCTTCCCGCACCACCATGGAACTGACGCCGCGTGAGAAAGACAAGCTGCTGATCTTCACGGCCTCGCTGCTGGCCGAGCGCCGCAAGGCGCGCGGGCTGAAGCTCAACTACCCCGAGGCGGTCGCGCTGATCAGCGCGGCCATCATGGAGGGCGCGCGCGACGGCAGGACGGTCGCGGCGCTGATGAGCGAGGGCAAGACGGTGCTGACCCGCGCCGACGTGATGGAGGGCGTGGCCGAGCTGATCCCCGAGATCCAGGTCGAGGCGACCTTCCCGGACGGCACCAAGTTGGTGACCGTGCACCAACCCATTGCATGAACGAGATCCCCATGACTGAGACGATGCGTTCCCGCCGRCTTGCCACCGGCCTGCTGCTGGCACTGCCGGCCCTCGCGATGGCCCACACCGGCGCCGATGCCGGCCAGCACCATGACGC
>NZ_JBFUGN010001264.1:0-1466 GCF_056402895.1 Rhizobacter sp. P3_B12
GGCGCGACGTGCGCCAGTTGCTCGGCCTGCCGCCGCAGGCCGCGCTGGCGGCGGCCGAACACCGCTGGACCACGCCCTCCGGCACGCAGCGCTGGCTGAGCCTGCAGTCACCCGGCCCGCAGCTGCTGCTGGTGCAGGACATCACCGACGTGCGCGCGCTCGGCGACGAGGCGCGCCGGCTCGCCGAGCTGCTCGACATGGCGCAGGAGTTCGGGCGCCTGGGCGTCTGGGAGCGCGACATCCCGTCCGGCGAGGGCCGCTGGGATCGCCACATGTTCCGCTTCTTCGGCCTGGACCCGGCCGGCGGCACGCCGAACTTCGCGCTCACCGCGCAGCACATCCACCCGGACGACCGGGTCGACCCGCGGCTGTTCGAATCGATGACCGAGCCCGGCCAGTACACCCGGCGCTACCGCATCGTGATGCCCGACGGCCGGATCCGGCGCGTGCATTCGCAGTGGGAGGTCAAGTCCGCCCCCGGCGGCGGCACGCCGACCCGAGCGATCGGCATCATGGTCGACGACACCGAGGCCTACGAGCTGGCCGAGTCGTTCAATGACACCAGCGCGCAGCTGAAGATCGCGGTCGACCTGGGCAACATCGCGATCTGGCGCCATGACCTGAAGCGCAACCGCATGTACTACAACGAGCGCGCCTACCAGGTGCTCGACATCACGCCGCGGCCCGAGGGCATGGCGATGGAGGAGGTGCGCGCGCTGATCCACCCCGACGACCTGCCGCAGGTGCTGGCCACCTCGCAGGCCGCGCTGCGCTCGGACCGCCCGGTCGACATGGAAGCCCGCTACCGCCGCCCGGACGGCAGCTTCCGCTACGTGCTGACGCGCCGTGTCGTGCGCCGCGATGCCGAGGGCACGCCGATCGAGTTCGTCGGCGTCGCGCTCGACGTGACCGAGCAGGTCGAGCACACGCGGCGCGCGACCGAGCTCGCGAAGCGGCTGGAGATCGCCGCCACGGCGGCGGGCCTGGGCATCTGGAGCCGCGACCCGCAGACGCGCCGCGCCGAATGGAACGACGAGATGTTCCGCATCATCGGCCGGCCGAAAGAGGCGGGCGTGCCATCGGGCGCCGAGTGGATGACCGAGGTCGTGCACCCGGACGACCGCGCCTTCATGGAGCGCGTGCGCGACGAGATCCGCGCGAGCGACGAGATGTCGGTGGAGCACGAGTACCGCATCCGCCGTCCTGATGGCGAGGTGCGCTGGCTGGTGAACCGGGTGCGGCGCGAATCGCGCGACGGCCGGCCGATGCTGTTCGGCATCACGATCGACGTGACCGAGCGCGTGAAGACCGAAGCGGCATTGCGCAGCGCGAACGAGCGCATCGGTCTCGCGGTGCGCAGCGTGGGCATCGGCACCTGGGAATGGCTGCCGCGCACCGACACCTCGGTGTGGGACGAGGCGATGTTCCGGCTGCGCGGCCTGGAGCCGTCGGACCAGGTGCCGAAC
>NZ_JBFUGN010001265.1:0-1463 GCF_056402895.1 Rhizobacter sp. P3_B12
CTCACCGAAGAGCGCCGCCGCGACCTGACCAAGGTCGTGCGCAACGCCGGCGAAGACGCCAAGATCGCCACGCGCAACCTGCGCCGCGATGCCAACGAGCATGCCAAGAAGCTGCTGAAGGACAAGGAGATCACCGAAGACGACGAGCGCCGCTCGCTCGACGAGGTGCAGAAGCTGACCGACCGCACGATCGCCGAGATCGATCGCCTGATCGCCGGCAAAGAAGCGGAGATCATGGCCGTCTGACGCGGCCGTGAAAGCAGCATCGTTTCCTCCCTGTTTTCCCGCTCGACCCCTGTGGACACCGTCTCCCGCGTTCCACGCCACGTGGCCATCGTGATGGACGGCAACGGCCGCTGGGCCAAGAAGCGGCTGATGCCGCGCTTCTTCGGCCACAAGCAGGGCGTCGATGCGCTGGTGCGCACCGTCGAGGCCTGTGCCGACCGCGGCATCGAATACCTCACCGTGTTCGCGTTCTCGTCCGAGAACTGGAAGCGGCCGACCGAAGAGGTGTCCGGACTGATGAGCCTGGTGCTGGTCGCCGTCTCGAAGTACCTGGCCAAGCTGGCGGGCGAGGGCGTTCGCATCCGCATCGTCGGCGACCGCTCGCAGGTGTCCGACAAGGTGCGCGCCGCCTGGGACGAGGCCGAGCGCACCACGGCCGAGAACCGGCGCATCACGCTGTCGGTCGCGTTCAACTACGGCGGCCRCTGGGACATCGTGCAGGCCTGCCAGCAGGCCATCGCGGCGGGCGTGCCGGCGCACGAGCTCGACGAAGCGAAGCTCGGCAGCTACATGGCGATGAATTTCGCGCCCGATCCCGACCTCTTCATCCGCACCGGCGGCGAGGTGCGCATCAGCAACTTCCTGCTGTGGCAGGTGGCGTACTCCGAGCTGGTGTTCAGCGACTGCCTGTGGCCGGAGTTCGGCCTCGCGCAACTCGATGCGGCGCTCGCCGACTACGCGAGCCGCGACCGCCGGTTCGGCCGCGTGAACAGTGCCGACGTGGCGGCCGAGGCGGGGGCCTGAGCCGTGCTGAAGCAACGCATCATCACCGCCGTCGTGCTGCTGCTCGTGCTGCTGCCGGCGATGTTCGCGCCGATGGCGTGGCCGTTCGCGCTGCTCACGCTGCTGATGATCGGCGCGGCCGGCTGGGAATGGGCGCGGCTGAACGCGGCGCCGTCCGGTCTCGCGATCGGGCTGGGCGTGGCGCTGGCCGCGGCCTGTGCCGCCGCCATGGCCGCCGGCTGGGTTCATGCCGGCGCCAGCCCCGCGTGGTGGCTGGCGTTCGCGGTGTGGGTGCTGGGCGGTGCGTTGGCGCTGCGGGTCGGGCCCGGCGCCTGGCCGCAACTGCCCACGGTTGCGCGCTGGGTGCTCGGGCTGGCCGCGCTGTGGACGGCCTGGCTGGCGCTGGCCAGCGCCAAGACCCTCGGCGTCAACTTCCTGTTGTCGGTGCTGTGCCT
>NZ_JBFUGN010001266.1:0-1460 GCF_056402895.1 Rhizobacter sp. P3_B12
GCGAAAACTGGCTTGACCAGCGCCGCGGTGATGCGCGCCTCAGCGCCCCTTCCAGTGGGTGCGGGCGGCGATCCACAGCTTGCGGATCGGCGTCAGCGAGACGCGCTGGTGCAGCACCTGGAAATCGCCGGCCTCGATCTCGCGCAGCAGCGTGCGGTAGATGTTGGCCATCATCAGGCCGGGCTTCTGCGCGACCCGATCGGCGTCGGGCAGCAGTGCGAAGGCCTCGTCATAGCAGCGGTGCGCCCGCTCGGCCTGGAAGCGCATCAGCGCGGTGAAGCGCTCGCTGTAGCCCCACGGCGCGGTGCGCTTGAGCAGTTCATGCGCTTTCACGTCGAACTGCTGCAGTTCGGAGATCGGCAGGTAGATGCGGCCGCGGCGGGCGTCGTCGCCGACGTCGCGGATGATGTTCGTCAGCTGCATCGCGAGGCCCAGCCTGTGGGCGTACTGCAGCGTCTGGTCGGTGCTGCGGCCGAAGATGCTGGCCGCGACCTCGCCGACCACGCCGGCCACCAGGTGGCAGTAGCGCTGCAGCCCGGGGTAGTCGAGGTAGCGCGACTGCTCCAGATCCATCTGGCAGCCGTCGATCACCGCGTTGAGGTGGTCGGCGCGGATGCCGAATTCGGCGGTGAGGGGCATCAGGGCCTGCATCACCGGGTGGGAGGCGTGCCCGGCGAAGGCRCTGGCGGTCTCCTTGCGCCACCAGGCGAGCTTGGTGGCGGCGACGCCCGGGTCCTGGACTTCGTCGACGACGTCGTCCACCTCGCGGCAAAAGGCGTAGAACGCGGTGATCGCCGCGCGCCGCGGCGGTGGCAGGAACAGGAAGGCGTAGTAGAAGCTCGAGCCGCTCTTGGCGGCCTTGTCCTGCACGTATTGCTGGGGCGTCATCGTCGGTCGTGATCAATTCAGCGCGCATTGTCGCTGGGTCGGCCCCGGGCGCTCGTGACGCATCGAAAGATGCCAGGGACGGTTTGACACCTGGGATTGACCCGAATACATTACTGACCGGTCAGTCAGTTGTACCGTAACTGACATCAGCCCCCGATTCCCTATTTCCCGCCCCGTTCACCGCTTCGAAGAGGATTCCGATGCGATCCACGCTGTTCATTGCCTTGGCCAGTGTGGCCGTCCTGGCCGCCTGTTCCAAGACCGAGCCTGCCGGCGAGCCGGTGCGAGCGGTCCGCACGCTGACCGTCGCCAACGGGGCCGCGGGCGGCACCCGCGAGTACGCGGCCGAGATCCGGGCGCGCACCGAATCGAAGCTGGGCTTCCGGGTCGGCGGCAAGATCACGCGCCGCACGGCGAACGTGGGCGACACCGTGAAGGCAGGGCAGGTGCTCGCGCAGCTCGATCCGCAGGATCTGAAGCTGGCGCAGGAGTCGGCCCGCGCGGCGCTCGCTGCGGCGCAGACCAACCTCGAACTCGCGAACGCCGACTACAAGCGCTACAAGGACCTGCGC
>NZ_JBFUGN010001267.1:0-1459 GCF_056402895.1 Rhizobacter sp. P3_B12
GGGCAGGGGCATGCGCGCCGCCTGCCAGCCCGCGCCGGCACTGCGTTCGCGCGACCCATCGGCGCGGCGCATGCGCACCATACGCGCCGACGCAGGCGCCGATTGCGTCGCCCGCGGACACATCCGGTTCCAGGTTGCCGCGAATCGTCAGCGCACGAGGCACACTGGGCGCTTCCGTCCAGCTTCCTGCGCCGCGCCGACATGACTGAATCCGCGTCTTCCCCGCCCCGCCCGCAACGTTCGCAACGCCTCGCCGGCCACGTGCTGGTCGAAGCCCTGATCGCCCAGGGCATCGACACCGTCTTCGGTGTCCCCGGCGAGAGCTACCTGGCCGTGCTCGACGGCTTCCACGAGCACCGCGACAGCATCCGCTTCATCGCCTGCCGGCAGGAGGGCGGCGCCGCCTTCATGGCCGAGGCGCAGGGCAAGCTGACCGGCCGCCCGGGCGTGTGCTTCGTGACGCGCGGCCCGGGTGCCACCAATGCCAGCATCGGGCTGCACACCGCCTTCCAGGACAGCACGCCGATGGTGCTGTTCATCGGCCAGGTGGCCAGCGACCAGCGCGACCGCGAGGCCTTCCAGGAGCTCGACTACCGGCAGGTGTTCGGCCCCGGCACGCTCGGTTTCGCGAAGTGGGTCGGCGAGGTGCTCGACCCGGCGCGGCTGCCCGAATACATCTCGCGCGCCTTCCACACCGCGCTGCAGGGGCGGCCCGGGCCGGTCGTGCTGGTGCTGCCGGAAGACATGCTGACCCAGGCCACCAGCGCGCCGGTGCTGCCGCGCGCCGAGCCGGCCCATGCCTGGCCCGCGCCGGGCGGCCTGCGCGACCTGCGCGCGCTGCTGATGGCCGCCGAGCGGCCGTTCGTGATCGCCGGCGGCAGCGGCTGGGACGCGGCGGCCTGTGCCGCGCTGCAGCGCTTCGCCGAGAACTGGAACCTGCCGGTCGGCTGCGCGTTCCGCTTCCAGGACCTGTTCGACAACCGGCATGCCAACTACGCCGGCRACGTCGGCATCGGCATCAACCCGGCGCTCGCGCGGCGCATCGGCGAGGCCGACCTGGTGATCGCCGTCGGCGCGCGGCTGGGCGAGATGACGACCGGCGGCTACACGCTGCTGAAGGCGCCGCGGCCGCTGCAGAAGCTGGTGCACATCCATGCGGGGCCGGAGGAGCTCGGCCGCGTCTATGCCGCCGACCTGCTGCTGCAGTCGTCGATGGCCGCTGCCGCGAAGGCGCTCGAAGCGCTGGCCGCGCCGACCAAACCGGCCTGGGGCGAGTGGACGGCCGCGGCGCATGCCGACTACGAGGCCAACCACGTCGCCGCCGCGGTGCAGCCGCTCGACATGGCCGAGGTCATCAAGACCATCCAGCGCCTCGCGCCGGCCGACACGGTCTATACCAACGGCGCCGGCAACTACAGCGGCTGGCTGCACCGCTTCTGCCGCTACCACGGCATGCAGC
>NZ_JBFUGN010001268.1:0-1458 GCF_056402895.1 Rhizobacter sp. P3_B12
GCCTTCGCGATCTGCGCCGCATCGAAGCGGATGTTCATCGTCAACATGTCTTCTCCCTCGGTCTGGTCGCGATTCAGTTCAGCCCGCCGCCGCGTTGCTTGCTCAGCGCCTTCATGGGTGGCGGCCCCTCCCAATCCGAGAAGCGCTGGTAGGCGCCGTCGAAGCTGAAGTTCAGCGTGTCGGTCGGGCCGTTCTTGTGCTTGACCACCAGCAGCTCGGCGTGGAACTTGTTGGCCTCGGTCGGCGCCCGCCGGTGCTCGCGGTGCAGCAGCCCGATCAGGTCGGCCGCGCCCTCGATGTCGCCGCTGTCGCGCAGGTCGCTCATCTGCGGCATGCCGGTCGAACGCTTCTCCGAGTCGCGGTTCAACTGCGACAGCAAGATGACCCAGACGCCGAATTCCTTCGCCGCCCGCTTCAGGCCGTTGGCGATCTTCCCCAGCTCCTGGTTCCGGTTGTCGCCGTCGCCCTCCATCAGTTGGAGGTAGTCGATGATCACGAGGTCGAGCTTCTTGTGCCGGCGCTTGACCTGCTGGATCTTGCGACGCACGTCCATGATGCTGAGCGCCGCCTGGTCGTCCATCGCGATGTGCAGCTTCCCGAGCGCGTCGATGCCTTCGCTGACGCCCTCCCACATGCTCTCCGGCGCGTTGCGCGGATTGCGCAGGTCCGCGAGGTTCACGCGCCCGGCTGCTGCCACCTGTCGGGCCGTCAGCGAGTTCAAGCTGTCTTCCTGCGTCAGCATCAGCACGTAGTGCTTGCGGCCCACGTTGCGGCTGAGCGTCAGGCATATGGCCGTCTTCCCCATGCTCGGCCTGGCGCCGATCACCCACAGCTCGCCCGGCCGGCCGCCGCCCGCGGTGCAGTGGTCCAGATCCTTCAGTCCGGTCTGGATGGTCGTTTCCTTGCCGTCGTAGCGCTGCTGTAGGTCGTCGAGGTAGCTCACGACCAGCTCGCTGATGTCGCGCGGCTCGTTGCGCTCCGCTACGGCGTTCAGCGCCATCAGCTTCGTGATCATCTGGTCGATCACCTGGTCGACCGGCTGCGGCTTGCCATCGGCGCCGTGCGCGCCGCGCATGACCTCGTCGGCGACCGCCGCGCCCAGGCGCATCACCTCGCGTTCCCGCCAGCGCTCGACGATCAGCTCGGCGTGCCTCGCCGCGGCCCGGCTGTTCGTCACCGACTGCAGCAGTTGGTTCAGGTACACCATGCTGTGGCCGCCGCGGTCGTGGACGGTTATGAGGTCGGCCAGCTTGCCGGCCATGAGCAGCTCGCTGATCGTCTCGTAGATCGCCCGGTGGTCGCGCTGGTAGAAGTGCTCCGGCTTCAAGATCGTGCCGACCACCTCGAAAGCCTGGTTGTCGAACAGCAGCGAGCCCAGCACGCTGTGCTCTGCTTCCTCGCTGTGCGGGGCGCTGTGGGGCACATCGAAGGCTTCGGGACGCCGGCTCATGCGGACTC
>NZ_JBFUGN010001269.1:0-1452 GCF_056402895.1 Rhizobacter sp. P3_B12
GATCAGGATGCCGCGTTCGCCCAGCGCGAACAGGATCGACACCGCGTGGCCCGAACGGATCAGCGTGACGCGCGCCGCGGACCGCGCCGATTGCTGCGTGTAGGTGCGCCACGGCATGCCGTCGATGACCAGCTTCTCGAGCCGGCGCTGCTGCGTCGCCGGCACCACGCCGGGCGAGCCGGGCGAGGCATAGAGCAGCCGGTCGCCGAGCCAGACGTTCATCGACATGCGCAGCGCCAGGTCGTCTTCTTCATGGTTCTCGCGGCGCTGGAACACGTCGAGCTTGCGCAGCACCTCCTGCAGCTGCTCGGGCCGGTCGCCCAGGCTGTCGACCAGCGCGAGGATCATGTCGGCGCGCGGGCCCATGTGGCCGGGCTCGAAGATCTCGTCGTAGCGCGCGGTGTCCCAGACGAAGTAGGCCACCGCCGCCGACCACAGCAGCAGCACCGTCAGCATCTGGGCCAGCACCAGGCGGCTGACCAGCGAGCTGCGCAGCCGCCGCCACAACGCGGCGGGCGTCATGCCCCGCCCCTGGCCGGTGCGACGCGGTCGATCACGTAGCCGACGCCACGCACCGTGCGGATGTAGCCCGGCCCGATCTTGCGGCGCAGGTTGGACATGTGCACGTCGAGCACGTTGCTCTCGTTGTCGAGCCCGCCGGGCAGCACCTGCTCTTCGAGCACGCGGCGCGTCAGCACGCGGTCGGCGCGCTTCATCAGCAGGCACAGCAGCTCGAACTCGCTGCGCGACAGCTCGACCGCCCGCTCGTCGACCGTCACACGCATCGTCGCCTCGTGCAGCGCGAGCTGGCGGATCTCGATCGTGTCGTTGACCAGGCCGAAGCTGCGCCGCGCCAGCGCCCGCACCCGCGACAGCAGCTCGGCCAGCGCGAACGGTTTCACCAGGTAGTCGTCGGCGCCGCTGTCGAGGCCGGCCAGGCGGTCCTCGAGCGCATCGCGCGCCGTCAGGATCAGCACCGGCATCGGCAGGCGCTCGCGGCGCAGGCGCGCCAGCAGCGCCAGGCCGTCGCCGTCGGGCAGGCCCAGGTCGAGCAGCACCAGGTCGCAGGCCTGGGTGTCGATGGCGTGCAGCGCGTCGCCCAGCCGGCGCACCCAGGTGACCTGCAGGCCCTGGTCTTCGAGCGCGATGCGCACGCCGTTGCCCAGTTCGAGGTCGTCTTCGATCAGCAGGATCTTCATGGCATGGCTCATGGACACCGATTGGAGACGCCGAACCTGAAGGTTGGGTGAAGCCGCGCCGGGGTCGCGGCGCGCGCCTTCATCGAACCTTCATGAAGGGTTCAGGTTCGCTTCAGGCGGGGTTCCGACACTGCCGTCATCCCAACCGAGCGAGACTCTCCATGTTCACCGATTCCAACGCCTTCCGAAAGACCTGCATGACGCTGCGCCAACGCCTCTTCCATCCGATGATCCCGACCCTGCTGACCGGCGC
>NZ_JBFUGN010001270.1:0-1449 GCF_056402895.1 Rhizobacter sp. P3_B12
GTTCAGTACCTCCCGTTCTCGGAGCTGCTCGCATGAAGCTGCGCATCCGCTATTTCGCATCGCTGCGCGAATCGCTGGGCAGTGGCGAGACGCTGGAGCTGCCAGACGGCGTCGACGTGGCCGCGGCGCGCGATGCGCTGATCGCACGCGACGAGCGTCACGCAACGGCACTGGCACGAACCAGGGCCGTGCGCAGCGCCCTCGACCAGGTGCTGTGCGACGAAGCCGCGCCGTTGCACGACAACGCCGAGCTGGCTTTCTTTCCGCCGGTGACCGGAGGCTGAGATGGGCTCCACGCGCGTCTCGATCCAGACCGACGACTTCGACCTCGGCGCCGAGGTGGCCCGCCTGCGCGCCGGTGACGGCGGCGTCGGCGCGGTGGTCGCGTTCGTCGGCACGGTGCGCGACCGCAGCGACGGCACCGACGTGAGCCGCATGGAGCTGGAGCACTACCCCGGCATGACCGAGACCTCGATCGACGCGATGATCGATGCGGCGCTGGCCCGCTTCGACATCCGCGCTGCCCGCGTGATCCACCGCGTCGGTGTGCTCGACGCGCAGGACCAGATCGTGCTGGTGGCCGTCACGTCGGCGCACCGCGGCCAGGCCTTCCAGGCCTGCGAGTTCCTGATGGACTACCTGAAGACGCAAGCCCCGTTCTGGAAGAAGGAGCACACGCCGCAGGGCGCGCGCTGGGTCGATGCCCGCAGCCACGACGATGCCGCGCTGCAGCGCTGGGGCATCGCGAGCGGAAACCTCGCGCCATGACGGCCGGCGTGGGGGCGGGAATCACCTGGTTGCAGGTGCTCGCGGTTGCCACCGGCGCCGTCTTCGGCGCGCTGCTGCGCTGGTGGGCTGGCCTGTGGCTGAACGCGCAGTGGGCGGGTTTTCCGCTCGGCACGCTGCTCGTCAACTGTGCCGGCGGGCTGCTGATCGGCATCGCGCTGTACTGGTTCCAGCGCAGCCCGAACGAGTTGCTGCGGCTGCTGGCGGTGACCGGCTTCCTTGGCGGGTTGACGACCTTCTCGTCGTTCTCCGGCGAATCGCTCGCGCTGATCCAGCGCGACGAATGGGTGCTCGCGGCGGGCCACACGCTGGCCCACGTGCTGGGCTCGCTGGCCTGCGCCGGCCTGGGATATCGGCTCGCGCGCCTCGCACTGGGCTGATCCCGCCCGATCCACCCCTCCTCCTTTGAGGACGGGTTCTGCATTATTTGACGACAAAGCCTGGTTACGATTTGTTTCCTTCGGCGGTCTCGAATACAGCAGAGGTGAATCCAGTGACATCAGCGACGACGGGGCGGCGACGGCTCAGCGTGCTTGCGCAGTCCGTGAACGTGCAGGACATGCTGAAGGTCGAGGTGTTCCTGCGGCTGGCCCAGGGCCGGCTGCGCTGCGACTGGCAGGTCTCGACCACCGGCGAAGCCCACCTGCTGCTGCTGGGCGGCGA
>NZ_JBFUGN010001271.1:0-1442 GCF_056402895.1 Rhizobacter sp. P3_B12
GGTGTCGGACGAGGCGACCTCGTCGCCCCGGTCCTGCGCCGCGCGCCGCACGAACTGCGGGTCCATCATCAATGCGCCGATCGACATCAGGCCGAGTCGTTCGCGAAGACGTCTTGTCTCCATGATCTGCGCTCCGTTCGCCGGACCTCGGGCCGCTCCGGCATGGCGCCGCGTCAAGGTCTGGTATAAACGGTATATATCGTATAAACCATTGAAGTCAAGCCGATGACCACATCACCGACCCCACGCAAGACCACCGCAAAGACCACCCCCAAGACCGCTGCCGCTCCGGCGAGGAAGACTCCCGTTGCTGCGAAAAAGCCTTCAGCCAAGAAGGTAGCCGCCAGGAAAGTCGCCCCCGCGAAGGCAGTTGCCCCGGCCGCCACGGCGGTCGCCGAGAAGCCCAAGCACAAGCTGGTGCGCGACAGCTTCACGATCCCGAAGTCGGAATACCAGGTGCTCGAGGCGCTGAAGCTGCGGGCCGCCGCCTTGAAGCGCCCGACCAAGAAGAGCGAGCTGCTGCGCGCCGGCATCGCGGCGCTGAACGCGATGGCCGACAAGGCCCTGCTGGCGGCGCTGAACAGCGTGCCCAGCCTGAAGACCGGCCGTCCGAAGGCGGACAACGGCGCAGTGAAAGACTGACGAGCGTTCAGGCCATCAGGTCGCCAGCTCGCCCCACGCCGTCGCGACGCGGCGGAAGCGGCCTTGCTCGTCGAGTGCTTCCGCATCGACCAGCTCGGCCGTGCCTTCCATCACGGTCCCATGAAAGTCGTGTTCGATCACCGATCGCGGCGCCTTGAACGCGGCCGGGAGTTGCCCGCCCGCGTCGGCGTCGAACAGCGAAAACCCATAGACAGTGACCAGCTTGTCGACTTCCATCTCGGCTCCTTGTGTGCAGGTGAGAACGGTTGAGAACGGGGCTGTTGGGGTGGTGCGATGCAACAAAAATTATAGGAAGCCTGCCACCTGAGCTCAGAAGCCAATCCACCCTGGCGGGTCGGGATTGGCTTGCGCTGGATCCAGGATTGGCTCAGGGATTCACATCCGCCCCGAGCGGGCAGGTGCCGCCGCCCGCCGGCGCGTTGACCCGGGCCACGCGCGGCTTGCCGAGTGCCGGTGTCGCAGGGTCGTAGGCCGCGTTCGGCGCCTTGTAGCTCGCCAGGTAGCTGCTCAGCGCATCGATGTCCTGCGCGCCGCCCAGCAGGTTGGTGCCCTGCTGGAAGGTCGAAAAGCCGTCGCCGCCGGTCGCCATGAAGTTGTTGATCGTCACGCGCCAGGTCTTCTGCGGGTTCACCACCACGCCGGCCACGTCGACCAGCGTCTCGGTGCCGGCCGCCGTCGTCAAGGTCACGCCGCGCACCCGCGCATTGCAGGCCGCGCTGCCGTCCCAGGTGTAGCGCAGGCTGGCACTCGGCACCATCAGCCGGGTCGCGGTCGCGAGC
>NZ_JBFUGN010001272.1:0-1441 GCF_056402895.1 Rhizobacter sp. P3_B12
AAGAAAAACGGCCCGCCGCTTCACAGCGACGGGCCGCGCTTCAGGCACCCGCGGTGCTTACGGGAAATTGATCACGTTCACCGGGATCGTCGACACGCCTTGTGCCGCCGCGCCGGTGTTGTTGACCACGTGGTCGATCACGCCCACGCCGCCCAGCGACACCGTCATCACGCTGTGCAGCTTGACGCCCGGCGTGGCCGGGACCTCGAAGCCGCGCCCGGCGTGGATCTGCGGGTTGATGTTGAAGAAGCAGTACGCGCCGCCGCCCCACAGCTCGTGCGTCGTCACCGAATCGGCCACCTTGTACGCGGCATAGCCCACCGCGTCGCTGCGCCAGGTGGTCTGGCTCGGCGGGTCGTACGGGAACTCGTTCTGGAAGAAGATCGTCTTGCCGTTCTGGCCGTTCCAGATCACTTCGTACTTCTGGTAGTGCTCGACGAACAGGCCAGTGGCCAGCACGTCGTTGCCGTTCACGACCACGCCGGTGTCGGCGGTGTTGATGCCCCAGCCGGTCGCGGCGATGCCGTGGTCGGCGCGCCAGGCCCAGATGTGGTCGATGATCGTGTTGTGGCTGTTCACGATCAGGCTGTTGGTCGCCTTGCCCGACACCGCGCCGCCGATGCGGAAGAAGATGTCGTGGATGCTGATCGGGTTGGCCGCGTGGTTGTTCGCGGCGCCCGTCGGGCCGACCGTCAGCAGCGATTGGCTGTTCACGGTGCCGGCATCGAACAGCAGGCCGGCGATCTTGACGCCGTCGACGTCGGCCACGCTCATCGGCACCACGCCGCCCGTCGGCACCAGGGCCGGGAAGCCCAGGCCCAGCACCACGGTGTTGGCCCGCGTGATGCGGATCGTGTCGTTGAGCTGGTAGGTGCCTGGCGTGAAGAACAGGTTCAGGCCTTGTGCCAGYGCCTGGTTCAGCGTCGCCGCGCTGTCGCTCGGCTTGGCCACGTAGAACTGGCTCATCGGGATCGAGCTGCCTGCCGTCGCGCCATTGGCCCAGCTGGCACCGGACGCATTGGTGCGCAGCGACGGCACGAACACGCGGTACTTGCCGGCGCTGTCGATGTACAGGTAGGGCTTGTCGCGCGAGAACGGCGTGGTCGGCAGCACCGTGTACACCGGTTGCGGGAAGGTGGTCGCGGCCGGGCCGCCCGGCACGCCGGAGAACACCATGTTCCACACGCCGCCGGTCCAGCTGCCGAGGTTGCTGTCACGCGTGTACCACTGCTGCTGCGAGCCGGAGCTGATCTGGCCGTCGATCTTGCTGTCGGCGATGTAGCCGCCGCTGGCATAGCCCTGGCCGCCGTCCATGTTCGACGGGCCCAGCGTCATGTTGCCCAGCACGTGGATGCGGCGCATCGGTGCGGCCTGCGAGACGCGCTGGGCGTGCTGGCCGACGGCACACGCGACATCCTGGGGCTGTGGATCGAGAACACCG
>NZ_JBFUGN010001273.1:0-1437 GCF_056402895.1 Rhizobacter sp. P3_B12
GGTGACGCGGGTGCGCCGCGACGACCTGGTCACCTTCCACGTCGACGGCACGCACGGCTCGGCCGTGGCCGGGCTGACCGACTGCCGCAGCCAGGCGCGCGTGAACACGCCGCGCCCGGTGTGGAACCCCGACACGCGCCAGACCATGCCGTTCTTCGAGCAGTGGCAGGAGGTGCCCGACACGCAGCCGTACGACAACGGCTTCAAGCTGCAGTGGGAGCAGTTCCTGCGCCACGTGGCCGAGGACGCGCCGTGGCGCTTCACGCTGCCCGAAGGCGCCAAGGGCGTGCAGCTGGTCGAGGCGGCGCTGGCGAGCTGGAAGGAACGGCGCTGGATCGACGTGCCGGCGCTGGCGCTGTGACGACGCGAGGGACTGCGATGAGCCTGACACTGAACCTGCCGCAGCCCGACGGCCGCCTCGCCCGCTACACGCTGTCGGCGCGCGAGGCCTGGCGCGCGCCGGCCGRGCCCGCCTTCAACCGCATCGCGTACTCGGCGGCGCACGTGGTGGCCGACGCGCTCGCGCCGGTCGATCCGTGGCTGCAGTGCGCGATCGACTGGGACCGCACCATCGCCTGCCGCCAGCGCCTGTGGCGCATGGGCCTGGGCGTGGCCGAGGCGATGGACACCGCGCAGCGCGGCATGGGGCTGGACTGGCCGACCTCGCTCGAGCTGATCGCGCGCTCGCTCGATGCGGCGCGCGACGTGCCGGGCGCGCGCATCGCGAGCGGCTGCGGCACCGATCAACTCGCGCCCGACGCGGCCCGCGGCATCGACGACGTGCTGCGCGCCTACGAGGCGCAGATGGCCGCGATCGAGAAGCTGGGCGGCCGCCTGATCCTGATGGCCAGCCGCGCGCTCGCCCGCGTGGCGCGCGGCCCGGACGACTACGTGCAGGTCTACGGCCGCCTGCTGCGCCAGGCCCGCGAGCCGGTGATCCTGCACTGGCTGGGCGACATGTTCGACCCGGCGCTGGCCGGCTACTGGGGCAGCGCCGACGTCGACCGCGCGATGGACACCGCGCTGGCGGTGATCGAGGCGAACCCGGCGAAGGTCGACGGCATCAAGATCTCGCTGCTCGACAAGGACCGCGAGATCGCGATGCGCCGCCGCCTGCCGCCCGGCGTGCGCATGTACACCGGCGACGATTTCAACTATGCGGAGCTGATCGCCGGCGATGGCGTGGGCAGCGTGAGCTCGCAGCGGCAGAGCGATGCGCTGCTGGGCATCTTCGACGCGATCGCGCCGGCCGCCAGCGCGGCGCTGGCGGCGCTGGCGGCGCACGACCGCAGCCGCTTCCACGCGATCCTCGCGCCCACGGTGCCGCTGTCGCGCCACATCTTCAAGGCGCCGACGCGCTTCTACAAGACCGGGATCGTCTTCATGGCCTGGATCAACGGCCACCAGGATCACTTCGTGATGGTCGGTGGGCAGCAG
>NZ_JBFUGN010001274.1:0-1434 GCF_056402895.1 Rhizobacter sp. P3_B12
AGCCGACCTCGGTCAGCTCCTGCGTCGGCAGGCCGCCGAAGCTGTCGACCGAATCGCCGTCGTCGCCGAACGCCGACAGCCCGCCGATCACCGGCAGGCCGGGGTCGCCGCCGGCCAGCAGCGCGTGGCCGCGCGCGTCGGCACCGAACCACAGGCGGTACGAGCGGTTCGCGAACAGCAGCTCGCCCTGCTGCACCGACAGCACCGACACCGCGGCGTCCAGCCCCTCGAGCACGGTGGTGAAGCGCTCGTGCGAGGCCGACAGCTGGTCGCGCACCCGCTTGGCCTCGGTGATGTTGGTCATCGAGGTCATCCAGCCGGTCTGCAGCCCCTTCGGGTCGATCAGCGGCGAGACGTACATGCGCGCGTCGAACTGCGATTCGTCCTTGCGCATCACCTTCACCTCGATGCCGCCGGCCGGGCTGCGGCCCTGCAGCTCCTGCTGCAGCAGGCGGTTGTTCTCTTCGATGCGCTCGGGCGGCCAGTGCGGGAAGGGCGGCACGCGGCCGATCAGCTCGGCGTCGCTGAAGCCGGTCATCGCGCAGAAGGCCGGGTTCACGTAGGTGATGCGGCCCTCCATGTCCATCGCGCGCATGCCGGTCAGCATCGAGTTTTCCATCGCGCGCCGGAAGTTGGTCTCCGACACCAGCGTGCTCTGGATCTGCAGCCGCCGGCGCATGTGGCGCCAGGTGCCGAGCAGCATCCACACCGTCAGCACCGACAGCGCGGCGACCATCCAGAACAGCGTGTTGCTGATCAGGCCGATCGAGGTGCGGTAGCCCTGGCCGCGCAGCACCAGGCCGTTGCCGGCCGGCGCGAGCGGCACGTCGTGCACGATGGTGGTGGCCGAGCGGCGGTTCTGCTGGCCGGGCATCGGCGTCACGGTGCTGGCGAGCACGCGGTCCTGGCTGTCGACCAGCGCCACCGCGTGCCGCGTCGACACCTCGGCCGGGATGAAGTAGCGCATCAGCGACTCGATCGAGTACTCGGCGATCAGCGTGCCCGAGAACGCGCTGCGGTCGAGCAGCGGCACCTGCACCTGGAACACCGCGGTGCCGTACAGGTCGGTGAACGGGCGCGAGTACACCGGCTGGCGCAGGTCGCGCGCGGCGCTGAACGCGGCCTCGGGCTCGGTCTTCGCGCCCTCCTTGGGCACCGAGGTGCTGCTCTCCTCGCCGCCGAAGCCGCTTTCCGGGTGGAAGCCGGTGGCGGCGTAGCCGGCGCGGCGGCTGCGGTTGGCACCGACCCAGATCAGGTTCGTGATCTCCGGGCGCTCGCGCGTGAAGCTCGCGGCCTGGCCGAGGAACTCGTCCTGGTCGATGGTGCGGGTGGCGATCTCGCGCGCGATGCGCACCAGCTGCTCCTGGTTCTCGATCAGCCGCAGCCGGATCTGCTGCTGCGCGATCTCGGTGTCGCGCTTGACCGATTCCTGCT
>NZ_JBFUGN010001275.1:0-1433 GCF_056402895.1 Rhizobacter sp. P3_B12
CTGCAGACGCGCGGAAAAGAACAAGACGATGCGCATGCCGTTCGGCTTTCGCGTCGAATAGGCACCCGCTTTCAACGCCGGGCCGGACACGGGTGTGGCATTCCTGCGAACCGTGCGGTCGTCCCGCCGACAGGTATGAAGAGCAGCCGCCGGGGCGGGCGCCCGCCGCTAGAAACCGCAGCCTCGCTCGCCGTAGTTCAATGGGACACCTTAATCGGCAGACGGCAATCTGCGTATCACATCCGTATCACTGCGAAGAATTGTTCGCGACTTGGTGTGCCGCGAGAGTGTCGAACGGATCTAAACGGAAGCAGAAGCTTCCGCAAAGGGCGAGCAGGCCTCAGGAACATCTGTCTCCACGGAGTCAGTCTGCGCCGTCTGTGGACCGCTCGTGAAAGACTGCTTCGATGTTGTTGCCTTCCTCATCGAGACGAAGGCGCCGTAGTCACCACGGTGGTAGCGCGGCCGGTAGCCAGGGGCCCCGTTGTCAGTCGCTCCGAGTGCAATCGCCGTAGCGTGAAAGCGATCTACGGCATCCTTGGACTTGGCGGCGAAAGCGACGTGAGCGTTCCGGACATGGTCGACCACGGCGTTGGGCAGATGATCGTCTTTCATCAACGCATCTTGCGCCAAGAGGCGCCATGCGTTTGATCTGTTGATTGCGAACTACGCCCCGCGGGGCCTTCAGGCAACTCACCGCTCTACCGCGCGTCGCACATCGCATCGGCAGCAACCGACTCGATCCTGCCGGGCGTGAAGCTGACGTCCCGCGACTTGTGCTCGTCGAGCTCTCGTCCACCAGCACCTTGTGCAGCCAAGCGCTCCAGAACAAGCAGCGGCCGCAAGGCGGCCAGCGCCAGCGCCCCCAGCGCGGCTCCCCACGCGATCAAAGCCCACCCCGTGGCCTGTTGGTCGTCGATCAGGTAGTTGACGCAGAGCGCCTGCTCGGTCTCACGGTACAGCAGCCCCGCGGTGGCCGTCATCCATGCCGCGTTGGTCAGGAAGAACGCAGCGACGACGGGCGACATCCGGGGCCGCGAAGCGCGCAGCAGGCCACCTGCCCCCGCCCACATGCCGACCTTCACGAAGCGCACGCCGGGCTCCAGCACAGCCAGGTCCAGCGCAGCCGGCACCATCCACAGCGCCAACACGCAGGTAGCCACGGTCGCGCCGAAGAGCCCACCAGCATCCACGCGGAGGCACACGGCAGCACTCCGCGGCCAGGCACCGCCGATTACCCACCCGCCCAGCCACAGCAGAGGCAGCTCCACCGCCATGTGCAGGCTCATGCGCGCCTCCAGCCCGCCGCGCACGACCGGCAGGGCCAGCAGCAGGAGCAGGAGCAGCGCGGGGAGGCATCGCAGGCGCGTCATCGACGCGTGCCCTCCAGCTGCCGCGCCAGTGTCAGTGCGCGCTGCCAGTCGGCGGTATCG
>NZ_JBFUGN010001276.1:0-1432 GCF_056402895.1 Rhizobacter sp. P3_B12
GGTGCCGCACGAGGCGCATGCCACGCACGGCAGCCTCGCGATCGATGCCGCGCGCAGCCACCTCGTGACCGGCGGCTTGCGCGGGCTCGGGCTGCGCATCGCCGAGTGGCTGGCCGAGCAGGGCGCGCGCCACCTGGTGCTGATGGGGCGCAACCCGGCCGACGAACGCGCGCAACGCGTGATCGACCGGCTGCGCACACAGGGCGTCGAGGTGCAGATCGCGCTCGGCGACGTGGCGCAGCGCGACGACGTGCAGCGCCTGCTGGCCGCGCTGACCGCACCGCTGGCCGGCGTGATCCACGCGGCCGGCGTGCTCGACGACGGCGTGATCGCCAGCCAAAGCTGGCCGAGGTTCGCGACCGTGATGGGCCCGAAGGTGTTCGGCAGCTGGAACCTGCACACGCTGTGCGGCGAGCTGGATTTCCTGGTGTTCTTCTCGTCCGGCGCGTCGGTGGCCGGCTCGCCGGGGCAAGTCAACCACGCGGCGGCGAATGCCTTCGAGGACGCGCTGGCCTGGCACCGCCAGGCGCAGGGCCTGCCGACGCTGAGCATCAACTGGGGGCCGTGGGCCGAGATCGGCGCCGCGGCCGACCGCCGGTTGGTGCAGCCCGGCTCGCTGCAACCGATCGCGCCGGCCGACGGGCTGGCCGCGCTCGACCACGCGATGCGGCGCGACGGCGCGCGCAGCCCGTTCGAGATCGCGCAGCTCGCGGTGCTGGCGAGCGACTGGGCGCACCTGCGCGAGCAGCGCGCGGCCGGCACCGAGCCGCCGCTGTTCAGCGAGCTGGCGGTGGCTGCTGCGGCGCCGGGCAGCACGCAGGCGCAGCCCCTCCGGGCCGGCCCGTCGCTGCACGAGCGCATGGCGGCCGCGCTGCCGGCCCGCCGCAAGACCGTCCTGCGCGACGAGGTGCGGCGCCTGACCGTCAAGGTGCTCGGCGTGCAGCGCGCCGACGACCTCGACGTGACCGAGCCGCTGCGCCAGCTCGGCCTCGATTCGCTGATGGCGGTGGAGCTGCGCAACCTGCTCGGCAAGAGCGTCGGCCGCACGCTGGCCGCGACGGTGACCTTCGACCACCCGTCGGTCGCCGCGCTGACCGAGCACCTGGCGAGCGAGGTGTTCGCGGACCAGTTCGGCGATGTGGTGTCAACGGCTGATCCGGCTCGTGCGCCACCTGTCGCGCGTCCTGCCGAGGAATTGGACACGCTGTCGGAGGATGAACTGGCGCTGCAGTTGTTGCGACGGCTGGATGGCATGGATGCGGGTTATTTGCCATGAGTGAATTCAAAACAATAAAATGCAATCATTGAAGTCAATTTTTGGATTTGAATCATGGGCATGCTGACCGTAAGAAATTTGCCGGAAGAAGTCCACCGCGCCCTGCGTGTGCGCGCTGCCACGCATGGGCGCAGTACCGAGGCCGAGGTGCGGGCC
>NZ_JBFUGN010001277.1:0-1432 GCF_056402895.1 Rhizobacter sp. P3_B12
GCGTGGCAATGCGCTCGCGCAGCTCGGGCAGCCCCTGCGGCGGGCAGCGCGCGGCCATGCCGCCGTTGGCGCGCGCCAGGCCGCGCTGCACGACGATGGCGGGGATCGCGTCTTCGAGCCACGACACCGGCAGCGAACCGGCGCTCACCGGCAGCACGCCGGCGCGCTGGTCGTGGGCCTGCTGCACGAGCCAGACGGCGTCCTGCTCCTCGCCGGCTTCGAGCATGGCATCGAGCACCGGGGGCGCCGCCGTCTCGCAGACGTAGAAGCCGGCCGTGCCGTGCGATTCGACGACGGCCGCCGCGACCAGCCGGTCGTAGGCGGTGACCACGGTGTTCGGGCTCACGCCGAGCTGCCGCGCCAGCGTGCGGATCGACGGCAGCTTCGCGCCGGCCGACAGCCGGCCATCGTCGACGAGCGCGCGCAGCCGGGTCTCGATCTGGTCGGCGAGCGGCGCGGGGGAGTCGCGGTCGAGGGAGAACMTGTTCAGCGGGAGGCTCAGCGGGCGAGAAGCAGCATCGCCAGCACGGCCAGCGATCCCGCCATGATGGCATTGAATGCCTCGCGCCAGCCGGGGCGCGTGAGCACCCGGCGCAGCCCGGCGCCGAACAGC
Source organism: Rhizobacter sp. P3_B12 (assembly GCF_056402895.1). Classification (NCBI taxonomy): domain Bacteria; kingdom Pseudomonadati; phylum Pseudomonadota; class Betaproteobacteria; order Burkholderiales; family Sphaerotilaceae; genus Rhizobacter; species Rhizobacter sp. P3_B12. The sequence continues at coordinate 614 of NZ_JBFUGN010001277.1, forward strand.
GTCCACATCGAGATGCAGGGGAAGTTGGTGGCCAGCGTGATCGCCAGCACCACCAGCGCGGCCAYGCCGGTCGGCATGCCCGTCGGCATGAAGACCGTCGCGACCGTGACCGACTTGAGCCAGGTCTTCGGGTTGACGAACTGGAACGCGGCCGCCTCGAAGAAGCCGACCGGCTGCGCGAGCTCGGAGCCGAACACCACCGGCGTCGTCAGCTTCCACGCCATCCACAGCAGGAACAGCGCGCCGGCGATGCGCAGCGCGTCGTGGACCGCCGGGTGGTCCGCGAGCAGCGTGCCMAGCCCGAGGCAGGCCAGCCAGGTCTGCACGCCCCCGCCGATGCTGACGCCGAGCAGGTGCGGCAGGCTGCGCCGGTAGCCGAAGTTCGCGCCCGAGGTGGTCAGCAGGATGTTGTTCGGGCCGGGCGTCGCCGACATCAGCAGCGAGTAGCTCAACAGGGGCAGCAGGTCGTTCATCGCGTCTCCTTCACGGTGGAGACGAGCTTGGGGGCGCCGCCGCCGCGCGGGAAGCTACAGGGCAGGGGGTCGGGCCGAGGCACTGTATCAATCGCTGCGGGGGCACAGTCACGGCACGCGCAGGCTGGGCTACGCTCGACGCACCCTCTGTTTTCCGGACCCCGACGATGGACCTGCCGATCTCCTGGCGCGATGTCGACATCGCTGCTTCTCACCTCGAAGGGGTGGCCCACCGCACGCCGGTCGCCACCTCGCGCACCGCGAACCAGCGCACCGGCGCGCAGGTGTTCTTCAAGTGCGAGAACCTGCAGCGCATGGGGGCGTTCAAGTTCCGCGGTGCCTACAA
>NZ_JBFUGN010001278.1:0-1432 GCF_056402895.1 Rhizobacter sp. P3_B12
GTAGGCGTTGTAGGTGCCGTCGACCGCGCGCACGCTGCCGTTCAGCGCCAGCTTGCCGCCCGGCGTCGTCAGCTTCAGCTCGCCTTCCAGCCGGGTGTCGATGCCGCGCCCGCGCAGCCGCAGCGCCTGGCCCAGGTTCACCGTCAGGTCGACCGCGACGTTGCGGTTGCTCGGCGCGCCGGTCGGCGTGGTGGCCTCGATGTCGGCGGTGCGGTTCACGACCACCACGTCGCCCGACAGGCTGGGCGCGCTCGACAGGCTGAAATCGAACAGGCCTTCGTCGACCTTGAAGCTGCCGTCGACCTTCAGGTTGTCGCGGTCGAGCTCCACCTGCGCCTGGCCGGTGGTGACGATGCGCCGGTCGACCCGGCCCAGCAGCTGGAAGCGCTCGGCCACCAGCGTCATCTTGGCGTGCGGCTTCTCGCCGAACTCGGCCGCGCCGCTCAGCTTGACGGTGCCGTTGCCGGCGCGCGCCTGGAAGGTGTTGATCTTCGCGTTGTCGCCCTGCAGCGCGATGTCGACCTCGCCGTCGGTCACGTTGACGCCCTGCAGGATGTTGCGCGCCGACAGGTCGGAACCCTTCATGTGGCCGGTGTATTCGATCGCGCCGAAGCGCCCGCCGATGGTCGCGGTGGTGCCGAGCTTGCCGCCCAGGCGCCAGCCGGCCGGTACCCACGCGCCCCAGGTGCCGAGGTTGGCGACCTGCGCCTCGAGCACGCCCTGCACCGGCGCCTCGGGCTCGGGCCAGGCGCGCTTCGCCGAGGTGCGCACGACGATCGCGCCGGCCGCCACGCCGAGCTGGTTGCCGGCCAGGCCCTGCGTGAAGTTCCAGACGCCGTCCTGCGCGCTCAGGCCGAGCCGCAGGTCGGTCAGGCCGAGCGGCTGCGTGCCGGTTTCGTCGGTCACCGACAGGTCGCCGCGCACGCGTTCGAGCACGATGTCGGCGCTGAACTCGGCCGCCTGGTGCACGACGATCCTGCCGCCGATCTGCAGGTCGCCGCCCCAGCCGAAATCCGGCTGCAGCCGGCGCAACAGCGGCGCGATCGCGACCGGCTGCAGTTCGGCCTGCACGTCGAGCTGCTGGGTCTGCACGCCCTGGCCGGCCTGCCAGCGGATGGCGTCCCAGCGCAACCCGGCGCCGAGGATGTCGGCCCGGCCGGCCGAGACGCTGGCCCACGGCGCGTCGCCCGCCTGCACCTCCACATCGACGTTCTGCGCCAGCAGCCACGGCGTGCTGCCGGGCTGGCTGCTGCGCACCTCGGCCTGCTGCAGCGTGCCCTTCCAGTTCAGCGGCGTCGGCGGCTTGCCGGGGGCGGGGTGAAGTGACGAGCCGTCGAACGGCGCGCCGCTCAGGCCGCCGCGAGCGGTGATCAGCACCAGCGTGCGGCCGGTGGCGGGAGCGGGGGCCGAGGCGGCCGCTGCAGCTGCGGGC
>NZ_JBFUGN010001279.1:0-1428 GCF_056402895.1 Rhizobacter sp. P3_B12
ATCCAGGTGCGCAACAACCCGGGAACCACGGTCACCGGCACGGTGGATCCGGTGGCGGGCACGTTCACCATCACTGGCGTCCAGAACTTCACGCTGTCGAGCAGTTATTCGTGCTCGACCAACGTGGACTGGGTGCCGGTCGTCAACATCGTCGTCGACACGCTGATCACCCGGCTCGCGGACCAGGTGCTCGCCCAGAAGACCCAGGAGGCCTACAACTCGCTGAACGCCATCGGGTCGCTGCAGCCGATCCACTTCGCCGGCATCGATTCGATTCCGGACGGTGCGCTGCTGTTCAATGGCGTCGACTACGGCGCGCAGGTGCGCGGCCGGCTCGCCAACCTGTTCAACAAGGCGAGCTTCAGCGTGACGATCGGTGACCCGAAGCACTACATCACCGGACCGAAGGGCTACGCCCACCTCGCGTACTCGAGCGACCTGATCCTGTCGTTCACGATCGACGAGTTCCGCTTCCAGCTGCTGGACCGGCGCACCTACGTCGACGAGGTCTTCTGCCCGTCCACCACGACCTACTGCTACTTCTTCTGAGCCAGCAGGCCCGGCAGCGCCACGCGGGCATACTGCAGCCGTTTCTGCATGACGGGAGAGCGGATGCAAGCCATCAAGTGGGCGTTGCTGGGCGGCCTGAGCTTTCTGCTCGTGGCCTGGGCCGCGTATCACCAGGGGCGACACCAGTGCCCGGTGTGCGCCGAGATCGACCGGGCGCAGGTGCTGTCGGAGCTGATCGTGCCGGCGCAGAAGCTGATCCTGGTGGAAGCGAGCAGCCAGCAGCGCGTCAACTGGACGCTGAAGACCGGCTGGCCGCGCATGGCCGAGCTGCTGCGCTTCCTGAGCTTCAACAACATCAACAGGGACTCGACCGGCACGCTGAGCTACGAGACGCACTACGCGTACGGCTACGACCTCGCGAAGCGCGGCACCTGGTCGCTCGCGAAGACGCCGGAGGGCGGCCTGCTGTTCAAGGCACCACCGGTGCAGCTGGTGGGCTGCCCGTCGGTGGCGACGCAGAGCTTCCGCTTCGAGACGGTCGAGAAAGGCGTGTTCGTCGACGAGTACGCGCGGCAGAACGAGGTGCTGGTCTACGCCACCGCGCTCGCGCTGAGCCAGGCGCACGACCGGCTGCGCACGCCGGCCACGCATGCGCTGATGAAGGACGCGGCCGACAAGGAACTGAAATCGCTGCTGATCTCGCTGGCGCAGCCGCTGGGTCTCGCGATCAAGCCGGAGCAGATCGCGATCGAGCCGATGGACGCGCAGCAGTTGTCGGCACCGGCGGTGTGGGTGCCGCGGATCGATGCGGCGGGGGTGCCGGATGCGGCGACCCTGAAGATGCTGAAGGATGCGGGGTGTGCCTCATGAGCAAGGGAATCCGATGAAGCGATGGTTGGGTGCGGCGCTGGACTACCT
>NZ_JBFUGN010001280.1:0-1427 GCF_056402895.1 Rhizobacter sp. P3_B12
GTTCAGCATGCCGGGAACGCGCACGCTGCAGTGATCAGCGTTCGAAGGCCGACAGCAGCGCGGCCGCCAGGATCAGCGCGCCGCCCATCAGCACGGTCGGCGTCAGCGTGCCGGCGCCGAGCGCGACGGCCGACAGCGTCGCGAACACCACCTCGCACAGCATCACGACCGACGTKACGTTGGCCGGCAGCCGCGACGCGCCGTACTGCAGCGCGAGGTTGCTCATCAGGAACGCGAGGCTCAGCGCGCCGACCGCCAGCAGCCAGCCGGTGTGCGGCACCGGCAGCCACGGCATCAGCGCCTGCGACGCGAGCGTGGTCGCCAGCGTGCCGGCCACCAGCACGCCGCCGATGAACATCGCGAGCGCGCGCGCTTCTTCCGGCCGATGCGCCTGGTGGCGCAGCATCACGTTGTTGAGCGCGAACGAGAAGCCGCCGAGCAGGGCCAGCCAGTCCGGCAGCGATTGCGGCAACGGCAACGCGACGCCCGCACCGGCCGGCGTCAGCACGATGAAGGCACCGGCCAGGGCCAGCGCAATGCGCAGCGCCGCGGTCGGCGTGAAGGCTTCCTTCAGCACCAGCCGCGACAGCAGCACCGTCCACAGCGGCATCAGGTAGAACAGCAGCACGACGCGCACCACGTCGCCGATCACCATCGCCCAGTTGAAGGCCGCATTGGTGGTGCCCGATGCCAGCATCAGCAGCCACAGGCTCGGCGTGTTCAGCAGCGTGCCGAGGGCGCGGCGGCGCGTGACCAGGATCAGCAGCACCGCGACCGCGTAGACCAGCACGGTGGCCCACAGCGGGTGCAGGCCGAGCGCCTGCAGCTCGCGGAACGGCCACCACGAGACGCCCCACACCAGCGCGTTGAAGCTGAGGGCGAGCGCGGGGAGAAGTCCGGGGGAGGTTCGCGCGTCGCGGCCGGCGGCTGCGGGCACCACGTCAGTGCTTGTCGCTGCGGGCGAGGGCGAGCAGGTGATCGACCTCGTCGCGGTAGACGACCAGGTTGCGCGCATGCCAGCGGCGGATCAGCCACATCGTGCCGGCGACGACCAGGCCGAACACCGTGATCGACGCGAAGGCCGACATGCCGAACTTCGTCATGCCGGTGTAGAACGCGCCGAGCCCGAGGATGCAGGCCTGCTCGTTGAAATTCTGCACCGCGATCGAGCGGCCGGCGCCCATCAGGTTGTGCCCGCGGTGCTGCAGCAGCGCGTTCATCGGCACCACCAGGTAGCCGCCGATCGCGCCGAGGATCACGAGGAAGGGGGCGGCCATCCAGACGTTGTGGATGAAATTCAGGCCGATCACCAGCACGCCCATCATGATGCCGAGCGGGATCACGTTGGTCGCCTGGTCGAGCCGCACCCGCACCGATGCCGCGATCGCGCCGACCGCGGTGCCGAGCGCCACCACGCCGGCCAGCGT
>NZ_JBFUGN010001281.1:0-1427 GCF_056402895.1 Rhizobacter sp. P3_B12
GACTCTCACCGGCTGCGACAAACTGGGCTCGGGCACACCGAAGCCGACGACCAACAGCTCGCCGGCCGCCAGCGCGCCCCCCTGATTCCGCCGCGGGGCTGACAAAATGGCCGGCAATGAACGCCGACCAGATCCAGCCCTTCTTCGCGACGCTCCAGGCCGCCAACCCGCAGCCCAACACCGAGCTCGAGTACACCAACGTCTTCGAGCTGCTGGCCGCGGTGCTGCTGTCGGCCCAGGCCACCGACGTGGGCGTCAACAAGGCCACGCGCAAGCTGTTCGCCGTCGCCCCGACGCCGCAGAAGATGCTGGCGCTCGGGCTCGACGGCATCACGCAGCACATCAAGACGATCGGGCTCTTCCGCAACAAGGCGAAGAACCTGCTCGAGACCTGCCGCATCCTGATCGAGCAGCACGGCGGCGCGGTGCCGCGCACCCGCGAGGCGCTGGAGGCGCTGCCGGGCGTCGGCCGCAAGACCGCCAACGTGGTGCTGAACGTCGCGTTCGGCGAGCCGACGATGGCGGTCGACACGCACATCTTCCGCGTCAGCAACCGCACCGGGCTCGCGCCGGGCAAGAACCCGCTCGAGGTCGAACTCGGCCTGCTGAAGCGCGTGCCCGAGGGCTACCTGGTCGACGCGCACCACTGGCTGATCCTGCACGGCCGCTATGTGTGCCAGGCGCGCAAGCCGCTGTGCTTCGAATGCGGCGTGGCGGCGTACTGCGATTCGCGGCCGGGCGGGCCGCATCCGATCTACCCCGAAACGCGCGCGCCGTAGCCCGGCGCCGCCGGCCACTCGGCGGCGCGCGCGGGCGTGACGCCGTCGCGCAGGCAACGGGCGGCATTCAGCCAGCCGGCGTGCGCCACGATGCAGGCCTGCGGCGGCAACTCGCCCAGCAGCTCGGCACAGCGCTGCAGCAACTGCGCGACCGACTCGCCGCCGCCCGGCGTGCCGCGCAGGAAGTCGTCGCACCAGGCGTCGACCGGTGCCGCGCCGATCTCGTCCCACGTGCGTCCGTCCCAGTCGCCGAAATCCAGCTCGCACAGCCGCGCATCGATGCGGTGAACCCAGCCCCAGCGCGCAAGCCAGCGGCCCACGTCGGCGCAGCGCCGCAGCGGCGAGGTCCAGACGCAGCGCGGCCAGCCTTCGCGCCGCGCCGCGCGGCGGATGCGGTGCGCAAGGCGCTTCGCGCGGCGCCGGTCGACCGGCACGTCGGTGCGGCCGATGCAACGCCCCACCACGCCGTCGGGCCGCGGATGGCGCCAGGCCTCGATGCGGTTCATGCCCAGCGCAGCGCGACCACCCAGCCCAGCAGCGCGAGCAGTTCGGTCAGCTGCTGCGTGGCGCCCAGCGTGTCGCCGGTGATGCCGCCGAGCCGGCGCCTGAACCAGCGGCCGCAGGCGATCGTGCCGAGCAGCACGCCGG
>NZ_JBFUGN010001282.1:0-1424 GCF_056402895.1 Rhizobacter sp. P3_B12
GATCCTGGGCGTGGAGACAAGCGCATGAGCAGAACCTATTTCGGCACCGACGGCATCCGCGGAACCGTCGGCCAATCGCCGATCACCCCCGATTTCATGCTGCGCCTCGGCCATGCCGTCGGCCGGGTGTTGAAGGCCGACATTGCCAAGCCGACGGTGCTGATCGGCAAGGACACGCGGATCTCCGGCTACATGATCGAATCGGCCCTCGAAGCCGGCTTCGCGTCGGCCGGCGTCGACGTGCTGCTCACCGGCCCGCTGCCGACCCCGGGCGTGGCGTATCTCACGCGCGCGCTGCGGCTGGACCTCGGTGTCGTGATCAGCGCCTCGCACAACGCCTACCCCGACAACGGCATCAAGTTCTTCTCGGCACGTGGCGAGAAGCTGCCCGACGAGTGGGAGCAGCGCGTCGAGGCGGCGCTGGAGGAGCCCGCGCAATGGGTCGACTCGGCCCAGCTCGGCAAGGCGCGCCGGCTCGAGGCGGCGCGCGGGCGCTACGTCGAGTTCTGCAAGAGCACCTTCAGCAACGACCTGTCGCTGAAGGGCCTGAAGATCGTCGTCGATGCGGCGCACGGGGCGGGCTACCAATCCGGGCCCGACGTGTTCCACGAACTGGGCGCCGAGGTCATCGCGATCGGCTGCAACCCCGACGGCCTCAACATCAACGCCGGCTTCGGTGCCACCGCGCCGGCCGCCCTGGTCAAGGCGGTGCGCGAGAACCAGGCGGACTATGGGGTCGCGCTCGATGGCGATGCCGACCGCCTGCAGCTGGTCGATGCCGAYGGCCGCCTCTACAACGGCGACGAGCTGCTCTACGTGATGGTGGCCGACCGCCTGGCGCAGGGCCAGCGCGTGCCCGGGGCGGTGGGCACGCTGATGACCAACATGGCGGTCGAGGTGGCGCTGAAGGCGCAGGACATCGAGTTCGTGCGCGCCAAGGTCGGCGACCGCTACGTGCTCGAAGAGCTGGCCGCGCGCGGCTGGCTGCTGGGCGGGGAGGGCTCGGGCCACCTGCTGGCGCTCGACAAGCACACCACCGGCGACGGCATCGTCAGCGCGCTGCAGGTGCTGCAGGCGGTGAGCCGCAGCGGCAAGTCGCTGGCCCAGCTGGTCGAGGCGGTGACGCTGTTCCCGCAGGTGCTGGTGAACGTGCGGCTGAAGCCCGGGCAGGACTGGAAGTCCGCGCCGAAGCTGGCCGAGGCGCAGGCTGCCGTGCTGCGCGAGCTGGGCAACGACGGCCGCCTGCTGATCCGCCCATCCGGCACCGAACCGCTGGTGCGCGTGATGGTCGAGGCCCGCGACGCCGCGCAGGCCAAGGCCTGCGCCGAGCGCCTGGCGGATACCTTGCGCGCCTGAGGCTTACTTCGCGGCCGGAATGAACACGCGGTCGACGATCTGAACGACGCCGTTGCTGGCCTTCAGGT
>NZ_JBFUGN010001283.1:0-1424 GCF_056402895.1 Rhizobacter sp. P3_B12
CGCCTGCGCCGCCTGAGGTGTGGGCGGCATCGGTGCATACGAGGTCGGATAGGCGACCGCCGGCGGGGTGGCCAGCGGCAGCGTCGGGGTCGGCGCGGCCGGCGGGGGCACGGAGTTCGAGAACGATCCGGCGGGGCGGGGCGCCATCGGCGGCATCGAGGTGGGCGCGGCCTGCGGGGCGGCCTTCGCCACCGGCCGCGGATTCCCCACGCCTTGCTCGCGCAGCTTGTTCCAGGTGCCGCTGATGAAGCCCCAGGCGTCGGCCGGGCGGGTCACCTGCGGCGTCGTGCGCACGTTCACGCCGGTGCCGCGGCCCATGTCGGTGCCGAAGCTCGCGAGCGTGGCGGTGGTGGCCGTCAGCGGCAGCAGCAGCATGTGCCGGTTGAACCACGGGCCGGTCACCATCGCCTCGTGCAGCGGCTTCAGCGTCGATTCGAGCAGGTGAGCCGGCAGTGCGCCGACCATCAGCACCGCCAGCTGGCTGTAGCCCATCAGCACGCGGGCCAGCGCCAGGCGCGCCGTGGTGTCGGCATCGGCCTGCGTGGTGTACAGCCGCAGCAGGCTGCCGTCGGTGCCGGGAAAATCGAGGAACTCGAGCGTCGCGAGCGGCGTGCCGTAACCCTGGCGGCGGATCACCAGCTTCTGCAGCGAGCGGTTGCTGGCCGCGGCCACGCCGGCCAGCAGCTTGCGCGACGACACGGTGCCCACGTCGTGCAGCGCGATGTAGTCGGGGTGCAGCAACTCGAACTGCTGCTGCATCGCCTCGGCCGGGTCGCACGAGACGAACAGCTCGCGCTGGTCGGCGCTGACCTGGCGGCCGATGTCGCGCTGCTCTTCGGGAGCGTCGTCCTCGTCGTTGCCGAGGATCTGGGTGGCCACCACGGTCTGCGCGCGCGTGGCCTGCCAGCCGTCTGCGGCGTCGCCCTGCGCGGGTTCGGCGTCGGTGGAGAAAGGGGGAAGGCTCGACATGGGGGAACTTGCTGCTGGGGTGACCTGACGCGGCAGTGTAGGAGCTTGTTTCAGGATGTGACAGGGGCAAAGGTCGCAAAAAGCCTCGCCTTTCTCCGCCGACTTGGGGCTTGACGCGCGGCCGCGCCTTTGCCATGGGCGCCCAGGGGTGCAGGAGGCCGCCGATAGAATCGCCCGTCTCCCACTCTGCGTCCGCCTCATGGCCTCGTCGCGCGCTGAAGCTGTTTCCTCCCTGCCGGTCGTGATCGTCGGCGCGGGCCTGGCGGGATTGACCGTCGCGCTGCACATCGCACAGACCCGGCCGGTGGTCGTGCTGGCCAAGCGCAACCTCGACGAGGCCGCGACCGCCTGGGCGCAGGGCGGCATCGTCGGCGTGCTCGGCACCGACGACAGCATCGATTCGCACGTGCGCGACACGCAGGACGCCGGTGCCGGCCTGGTCGACGAGCACACCG
>NZ_JBFUGN010001284.1:0-1422 GCF_056402895.1 Rhizobacter sp. P3_B12
GCAAGGACGTGGTCAACGACGGCAAGGGCATGCGGGTGCGCGCGCCCAACATCACGCCGGCGCCGGGCAGCGCGGTCGAGCGCTACACGGTGGCCGACTGGGTGCGCACCGTGCGCCACGGCGTGAAGCCCGACGGCCGCCCGGCGATCGTGATGCCGAGCGAGGACTACAACCGGCTCACCGATGCCGACCTCGGCGCGCTGATCGCCTGGCTGCGGCAGATGCCGCTCGCGAGCGGCGGCCCCGCGCTGATCGAGTTCCCGCTGCCGGTGAAGGCGCTGTATGCCGCCGGCGTGATCCATGACGCGGCCGAGATCATCGACCACGCGCTGCCGCCGTCGCAGCCGGTGCCCGAGGCACCGACCGCCGTGCACGGGGCCTACGTCGCGAACGCCTGCATCGGCTGCCACGGCGCCGGCTTGTCGGGCGGGCGCATCCCCGGTGCGCCGCCCGAGTGGCCGGCCGCCGCGAACCTGACGCCGGGCGACGGCAGCGCGATGGCGCCCTACGCCGATGCAGGCGCGTTCGTCCAGATGCTGCGCAGCGGCCGGCGCCCCGACGGCACTGCGATCAGCCGCGTGATGCCGTTCGAGTCGCTGCAGGCGCTGAACGACACCGATGCGCAGGCGCTGTACCTGCACCTCAAGGGCCTCGCGCCGCGAACCGCCGGCAACCGCTGAAGCCCTCCTCATTTCTCACCAAGGGACACCGATGATGAAATCATTCACCCATGGCCTGGCGGCCCTGCTCGCCGGCCTGGCCCTCGCCGCGTGCGGCGGCGATTCGAACGATGGCGGCAACAGCCCGCCGCCGGCCACTGCCAGCGTCACCGGCCACGTCGTCGACATGGACAGCGACCAGGCCGTCGCCAACGCCACCGTCACGGCCGGCAGCGCGAGCACGAAGACCGCCGGCGACGGCAGCTTCACGCTGAACGGCGTCGCGCCGGCCGAGCGCGTGACCGTCAAGGTCGAGGCCACCCAGCACGGCGCGAACGTCGCCGTTGTCAAACTCACCGCCAGCAGCACGGCCGACATCCGCGTGCGCCTGCTGAAGCTCGCCGCGCCGCAGGCCTTCGACGCCGCGGCCAGCGCCGTCATCGGCAACGCCGCCGGCACCGCGCAGGTGGTGCTGCCCGCCGCCAGCCTGGTCGACGCCGAGACCGGCGCGCCCGCGGCCGGCACCGTGTCGGTCAGCGTCACGCCGGTCGACCCGGCGCGCGACCCCGAACGCATGCCCGGCGGCTACACCACGTTGCAGAACGGCAGCGTGCGCGCGATCGAGAGCTTCGGTGCCGTCAAGGTCGACCTGCGCGATGCCGAGGGCCGGCGCCTGAACCTGAAACCCGGCAGCCAGGCCACCGTGCGCATCCCGTTGTCGACGCGCTCGCCGAACCCGCCCGCCAGCGTGCCGCTGTGGCAC
>NZ_JBFUGN010001285.1:0-1417 GCF_056402895.1 Rhizobacter sp. P3_B12
TTCCTGCGCTACTTCAACCCGGTGGGCGCGCACCCGAGCGGGCGCATCGGCGAGGACCCGCGCGGCGTGCCGAACAACCTGATGCCGTACGTCGCGCAGGTGGCGGTCGGCCAGCGCGAGTTCCTGCAGGTGTTCGGCGACGACTACGAGACGCCCGACGGCACCGGCGTGCGCGACTACATCCACGTGATGGACCTGGCCGACGGGCATGTGGCGGCGCTGCGCTTCCTGCTGGAGCAGCAGCGCTCGCTGACGGTGAACCTGGGCACCGGCCGCGGCTACAGCGTGCTGGAGGTCGTGAAGGCCTTCGAGCGGGCGAGCGGCAAGCCGGTGCCGTACCGCATCGCGCCGCGGCGGCCGGGGGATGTGGCGGCCTGCTATGCGGATCCGGCCTTGGCGCGCGAGCTGCTCGGCTGGTCGGCAACGCGCGGCATCGATGCGATGTGCGCGGATGCGTGGCGATGGCAGAGCGGGAATCCGCGCGGGTTCGCGTAGCCCGGGTGACAACCCGGGACCCGGATTGGCATCCGGGCTACTTGAAGCGCTCTGTCAACCGCCGCCCGATCGCAGCCACCAGCTGCCGCCGCGCCGCCTCGCGCGAGAATGTGTGATCCGCCTCGTCGATGAACTGCAGCGCGAGGTCGCCGGTCTTCAAGGCCCGCCGCGCCGTCTGCCGCGCGCCGTCCTGCAGCATGTCCCAGCCCGGGTCGTTGGACGACACGAACAGCGCCACCTGCTGCTTCGCCGCGAACAGCTGGCGCAGCTGCCGCGACAGCAGCGGCCCGCGCGACGGGAACAGCAGCTCGTTGAGCGCGCTGACCCGCGACATCACCTGCTTGCGCAGGTGCGACAGCACCACGCCGCCGAGGTAGACCAGGTTCACCTGCCCGCGCAGCAGCTTCTTCCAGCTGTCGAGCCGGCGCATCGTGCCCTTGTAGTGCGCCACCGCCGAGAAGTGCTGCGTGTCCACCGCATCGCCCTCGACCCAGCGCCAGGTCAACGGGTTGATCAGCACCAGCTCGCTGACCAGCGCCGGCTCGACCAGCCCGGTCTGGAACGCGGTGTACGCGCCGGAGCACAGCCCCATCAGCACGAAACTGCGCACGCCGTAGCGCTCGCGCAGGCTGTGCAGGATCTGCCGCGCATCGGGCACCRCGCTGTCGGGGTACGGGTGGTTCTCGCGCCCGGTGCCGCGCTGCACGCTGTCGCCCAGGCCTTCGAGGTCGCAGCGCACCGTCGGGAAGCCGAGCGCGGCGAACTCGCGCGCGAGCGTCACGTACAGCCGGTTCGGCCCGACGTGGTGCACGGTGCCGGAGTTGAACAGCACGATCATCGGCCGCGCCGAACTGGAGCCACCGGCGTCGGCGCCATCGGCCTGCACATGCAGCCCGAACAGCTGCCCTTCGCTGCCGAGCGC
>NZ_JBFUGN010001286.1:0-1410 GCF_056402895.1 Rhizobacter sp. P3_B12
GTGCAAGACCCGTACTACGGCGAGACGCTGTACCAGTTCTACCAGGGCCGCTATTTCTCGTCGATCMCCGGGCTGATGGTGTCGCAGCATTTCGGCCGTGTCTCGCACCATGCCGATGAAGCCGAGATCCTGCGCGGCGGCCTGCTGCTGTCGTACGGCCTGCACCGCGAGGCCGGCGAGATCTTCGCGCAGCTGATCGAGAAGGGCGCGCCGCCGGCGGTGCGCGACCGCGCCTGGTTCTACCTCGCGAAGATCCGCTACCAGCGCGGCTTCCTGCCCGAGGCCCAGGAGGCGCTCGGCCGCATCGAGAAGAACCTGCCGCCCGAGCTCGAGGAAGAGCGCGGGCTGCTGAGCGCCAACGTGCTGATGGCGCGCGAAGATTTCGCCGGCGCCGCGGCGCAGTTGGAGGCGATGGCCAAAGTGCCCGATCCCGGCAAGATGCCCGGCGGCACCAACGCGACGCGCTATGCGCGCTTCAACCTCGGTGTCGCGCTGATCCGCACCGGCGATGCCGAACGCGGCAACCAGCTGCTCGAGACCCTCGGCACGGCGCCCGCGCCCGACGAGGAGACGCGCAGCCTGCGCGACAAGGCCAACGTCGCGCTCGGCTTCGCCGCGCTGCAGGACAACAAGCCCGAGGCCGCGCTGATCCACCTGGAGCGCGTGCGGCTGAGCGGCATGCAGGCCAACAAGGCGCTGCTCGGCTTCGGCTGGGCCCAGGCCGCGCTGAAGCAGCCCAAGCGGGCCTTGGTGCCGTGGCAGGAACTCGCGCTGCGCGACCCGGGCGACTCGGCCGTGCTCGAGGCGATGATCGCGGTGCCGTATGYGTACGCCGAGGCCGGTGCGAGCGGCCAGTCGCTCGACCGCTACAACGAGGCCATCGCGTCGTTCGAGCGCGAGAACACCAACCTCGACCAGTCGATCACCGCGATCCGCGCCGGCAAGCTGCTCGACGGCCTGCTCGAGCGCAATCCCGGCGAGGAGATGGGCTGGTTCTGGAACATCGGCGAGYTGCCCGAGATGCCGCACGCCAACCACCTGGCGCCGCTGCTCGCGCAGCACTCGTTCCAGGAAGCCTTCAAGAACTGGCGCGACCTGCAGTTCCTGCGCAGCAACCTGCTGCAGTGGCAGGACAGCCTCGGCGTGTTCAGCGACATGCTCGCCAACCGCCGCCAGGCCTATGCCGAGCGGCTGCCGAAGGTTCGCGCGAAGGCCGCCGACGGCGGGCTGGACGTGCTGCAGAAGCGGCTCGACGAGATCACGACCGAACTCGCCCGCATCGAGACCGACGGCGATGCCGCGGCGCTGGCCGACGAGCAGCAGGTGGCGCTGCAGGCGCGCGTCGAGCACATCCGCGCGCCGCTCGAGAAGGCCGGCGACCTGCCCGAAGCGGTGGCGGCGCGCGAGCGC
>NZ_JBFUGN010001287.1:0-1409 GCF_056402895.1 Rhizobacter sp. P3_B12
GGCGTGCGCAGGTCGTGCGACAGCGCCGCGAGCAGCGAATTGCGCAGCCGCTCGGATTCCATCTGCACCGTCGCGTGCTGCGCGACCTCGATGTAGTGCACCCGCTCCAGCGCCATCGCCGCCAGCGCGGCGAAGGTCTCCAGCTGGCGGCGCTGCTCCGGCACCAGCAGCAGGCGCGGCTGCTGCGGCTGCACCGCCAGCACGCCGCGCGAGCGCATCGTCGCCTTCAGCGGCAGGTAGAGCCAGGCGCTGCCGGGCAGCGTGTCGGTGCCGAGCCCGGCCGGCTGGTGGTGGTCGAGCACCCACTGCGCGGTGCCCTGGTCGAGCCCGGCGGCGAACGGCTGCGGCGGTTGCAGCCGCTCGTCGAGGTCGAGCCCGAAGACGGCGACGCCGGCGCGGAACTCGCGCGCGATGACGGCTTGCGCCACCTCGACCGCGTGCTCCCGCGTCAGCGTGTTCGACAGGTCGCGGGCGGCCTCGAAGAGCGCGCGCGAGCGGGCCTCGCGGTGCGTCGCGACGCGCGCCTGGAAGCGCAGGCCGGCGGTCAGCTGCCCGGTCACCAGCCCGACGATCAGCATGATCGCGAAGGTCAGCAGGTATTGCGCGTCGGACACCGCGAACGACAGCCGCGGCACGACGAAGAAGTAGTCGAAGGCCGCGACGTTGACGAACGCCGCCAGCACCGCCGGGCCGCGCCCCAGCCCGACCGCGACGCAGACCACCGACAGCAGGAACACCATCACGATGTTCGCGAGGTCGAAGTACGGCACCAGCCCGTGCGTGACCAGCGCGGTCACGGCGCAGGCGGCCGCGGCCAGCGCGTAGCGGCGCAGCGGCGACACCACGCTTCCTTCGGTTTCGGGCTGCGCCGCCGGCGCGGCCGATGGCCGGCCGCGCGGTGCGGCGCCGAGCTCGATGCGGTCGATGTCCGGCGCGAGGCGCGCCACCGCCTGGCCCGTGCCGCGCCCCGGCCACCACCAGCGCGGGTCGCCCGAACCCATCACCAGCTTCGACAGGTTGTGCTGCCGCGCATGCGCGACCAGCACCTCGGCGACATCCTGGCCCGACAGCACCGCGCTGCGCGCGCCCAGCGCCTGGGCCAGCTTGACGGCCTGCAGGATGCCCTCGCGGCGCGCGCCGGGCAGCCGCTGCAGGGCCGGCGTCTCGACATAGACGGCATGCCAGCTGACGGCCAGCTGCTGCGCCAGCCGCGCGGTGCTGCGCACCACCTGCTCGGCGCCCGGCTGCGGGCCGATGCAGCACAGCAGCGCGCCCTCGGTCTTCCAGACCTGTGCGATCGCGCGGTCGCTGCGGTAGGCCTGCACGTCGTCCTCGACGCGATCGGCGGTGCGGCGCAGCGCCAGCTCGCGCAGCGCCATCAGGTTGCCCTTGCGGAAGAAGTTCTTCGC
>NZ_JBFUGN010001288.1:0-1404 GCF_056402895.1 Rhizobacter sp. P3_B12
GAAGGCGTCGTGCGCATCGCACTCGTGCGTCACCGCGAACGGCGTGCCCAGCTGCACCGCTGCAGCGCCCAGCGCCTGCAGCCGCCGCACATCGGCATGGCTGCGCACGCCGCCGGCCGCGATCAGCGGGATCTGTTTCTCGTAGCCGCCGCTGCGCAGGAAGGCCAGCACCTGCGGAATCACCGTCTCGAAATCGAACCTCGCGTCATGCAGGTCGCCGATGCGCGCCGCGCCCAGGTGGCCACCGGCCAGCCCCGGGTGCTCGATGACGATCGCGTCGGGCAGGCGCTTGCGGCGCTCCCACTTGCGCACCAGCAACTGCACGCCGCGCGCGTCCGACAGGATCGGGATCAGCAGCGTGCTCGGGTGCTCGCTCGCCAGCTCCGGCAGGTCCAGCGGCAGCCCGGCGCCGACGACCACCGCGTCGATGCCGCATTCGAGCGCCCGCGTCACCGACGGCGCAKAGTCGCTGACCGCGCGCATCACGTTGATCGCGAGCAGCCCGCGCCCGCCGGAGAGGGCGCGTGCCGCGCGGATCTCGCGCTCGATCGCGACCAGATTGGCCGCGTTGATCGCCAGCTTGGCCGCCTCCGTGGCCTCGCGGCCAGGCGGCAGGTCGGGCGTCAGCGCCATCAGGTCCGAGTGATGGCGCCGCAGGTCGACCGACGACAGCGTGCCCATCGCACCGAAGCCCGCCACCGTGCCCGCGAGCCGGTGCGCCGACACGCCGACGCCCATGCCGCCCTGCACGATCGGCAGCAGCCTGCGGCCGCCGAGCGCCAACGGGGCGAGGCCGCCTTGCACGGCAGCCTGCATCAGCGCATCGGGCAGGGTGGATCGATCGACGGAATCGGGCATGGGGCAAGGTGGTGTGGACGGTGGCGCGCACCATAGCAACGGCGTGCGCGGGCCGCCTTGCGCCCGATCAATCGCCACGGCATTCGATGCGCGCGGCGGCGCCGCGTATAGTCCCGCGAGGCCGCCGACGGGCAGGCCACAGGCCGCCAGAACGCGGACGCACACACAGACCGCACCACAAGGGGCATGCCGTGACATCGCAGGGGGTTCCGCAACACATCGCCGTGCTGGACGACGAGGTGGACATCACCCAGTTGCTCGCCAACTACCTCGGCGGCCAGGGCTTCAGGGTGTCCCAGGTCCACCAGGGCCGCGCGCTCGATGCCTTGATGGCCACCGACCCGCCGTCGCTGGTGCTGCTGGACCTGGGCCTGCCGGGCGAGGACGGCTTCGTGATCGCGCGCCGGCTGCGCGAGCACCACCAGTGCGGGCTCATCATCGTCACCGGCCGCGGCGATGCGGTCGACAAGGTGGTCGGCCTGGAGATCGGCGCCGACGACTACGTCACCAAGCCGTTCGACCTGCGCGAGCTGCTCGCGCGGATCA
>NZ_JBFUGN010001289.1:0-1401 GCF_056402895.1 Rhizobacter sp. P3_B12
CTGCGGCTGGTCGTCGTCGGCGCGCACATGAGCGGGCTCGCGCTGAACTGGCAGCTGACCGAACGCGCCGGCCGGCTGCTGCGCCGCACCCGCACCGCGCCGGCGTACCGGCTGCATTCGCTGACCGGCCACGCGCCGACGCGACCCGCGCTGGTGCATGTCGGCCCCGAGGCGGGTCGCGCGATCGACGTGGAGGTGTGGGAGATCGACGCGGCCCACGGCGGCAGCTTCCTGCAGATGGTCGGCCCGCCGCTCGCGCTCGGCACGGTAGAGCTGGACGACGGCACGCAGGAGCGCGGCTTCGTCTGCGAGCCGCGTGGCGTGGCAGCCGGCGGCAGCGCGCTGGACATCACCGCGTACGGCGGCTGGCGCGGCTTCCTCGCTTCGCTCGGCTGAGCACGGTCCTTGCAGCACTCCCGCGCAAGGAGGTCTTCCGCCATGACCGACACCACCCCATCCGACATCGTCGATTTCGTGCGCGCCAGCGCCCGGCTGCTGGAGCTGCCGCTCGACGAGGCGCAGGTCGCGCGCGTCGCGACGCACCTGGCCCGCACGCGCACGATGGTCACGCCGCTGCGGCTGCTGCCRCTCGGCGCCGAGCTGGAACCGGCCGAGGTCTACTGCCCGGCGCCGTTCCCGGCCGAGGATCCGGCATGACGGCGCGTCTCGCGCATGCCGGCGGGATGAGCACCGGCATGTCGGTGGTGCGCGCCGTGCGCAGCGGCGAGATGCTGGCCGAAGAGGCGCTCGAGCACTGCATCGCCCGCATCGAGGTCTGCGACGCACGGGTCAACGCCTTCACCGACGGCACCTTCGAGCGTGCGGTGCGCGAGGCGCGCGCGGTCGATGCGATGCGCGCCCGCGGCGAGGTGCTGCCGGCGCTGGCCGGGCTGCCGTATGCGGTGAAGAACCTGTTCGACATCGAAGGCCTGACCACGCGCGCCGGCAGCAAGGTGCGCCAGGGCGAGCCACCGGCCGCGGCCGATGCGGTGCTGGTCGAGCGCCTGCGCGCGGCCGGCGCGGTGCTGGTGGGCGCGCTGAACATGGACGAGTTCGCCTATGGCTTCACCACCGAGAACAGCCACTACGGCCCGAGCCGCAACCCGCGCGACCTGACGCGCACCGCAGGCGGATCGTCGGGCGGCTGCGGCGCCGCGGTGGCGGCCGGCCAGGTGCCGGTGACGCTCGGCTCCGACACCAACGGCTCGATCCGCGTGCCGTCGTCGCTGTGCGGCGTGTGGGGGCTGAAGCCGACCTTCGGGCGGCTGTCGCGGCGCGGCAGCTTCCCGTTCGTCGCGAGCCTCGACCACCTGGGGCCGTTCGCGCGCAGCGTCGAGGACCTGGCCGCCACCTACGACGCGATGCAGGGCCCGGATCCGCTGGACCCCGGCTGCCATGCCG
>NZ_JBFUGN010001290.1:0-1397 GCF_056402895.1 Rhizobacter sp. P3_B12
ATGTCGAAGCGGCCGAAGCGCAGGAACGGCCAGGCCGCGAAGCGCTCGCGGGCCCGATCGAGGAACACGTCGGAGACATCGGTGAAGTGGTACTGCGCGCGGTCGGCGGGCAAGGCCGCAAGCACCGCGGAGCTCGTGCCACCGGTGCCGGCCCCCACCTCCAGCACGCGCAGCGAACGGCCCGCCGGCACGCTGGCGGCCAGCGTCTCGAAGGCGGCGGCCGCGAGGCCGTTGATGTAGCGCATCGTCGCCGAGCGTTCGTAGAGGTTCTCGGCGAGCTCGAACGAGCCGCCGGGGAACAAGGTCTCGAGCGGGCTCTCGCGGCCCAGCAGCACCGGCGCCACCAGCGAGCCACAGTGGCGCACGTAGGCGAGCAGCGGCTGGTTGTCGGCGAACAGGCGCTCGGCCTCGGCCCACAGCGCGGCCAGCGGTGGCTCGGCAAGGGCTTGATCGGCGACGAAGGCCTCGCCGGCGCGCCGCAGCGTGCCCCCCGTCACCAGGCTGTCGAGCCAGCGCGACACCAGGTGCCGGTAGCTCGCGCCGATGCCGCTGCGCTGCATCAGGCCGTCGAGCGTGTGCGATTCGCCGGCTGAAAGGAACAGGCCCGCCTCGCGCAGCGTGTGCGCCGCATGCGCGCTCGTCACGCGCGCCAGGCACTCCCACTTGGCCGGGTACGAGGAAGCGTTCAGGTCCAGCGGCCCGCGCTCGGCCTGGCGCGACAGCGCGGTGCTGACGCGCGACCAGCGCTGCGCCGCATCGACCGCCGGCGCGGGGCTTTCCGGACGCTCGCCGACGACGTCCATCCAATGCCGCCGCGCACGGAACGGATACGTGGGCAGCGCGACGCGGCTGCGGCCATACGGCGCGTCGAACGCCGCCCAGTTCACGTCGGCGCCCGCCACGTACAGGCGTTGCAGGCTGGCGAGCAGGTCGGTCCAGTCGGAGCGCTCACGGTGCAGCGACGGCAGCCATTCGACTGCCGCGCCCGCTTCACCGCCTGCACCAACGCACTCGGCCCCCATCCCCAGCAGCACCGGGTGCGGCCCGACCTCGATGAAATGCGTGATGCCCTGCGCCAGCAGGCCCTGCAGCGCCTGCGCGAAGCGCACCGGCTGGCGCATGTGCGTGAGCCAGTAGTCGACGCGGCCGATCTCGGCCGCGCCGGCCGGTGCGCCGCTGACGTTGGAGACCAGCGCGATGCGCGGCTCATGGAACGTCACCGTCTCCAGCACGCGCCGGTAGGCCGGCAGCACCGGCTCGATCAGCGCCGAATGCGCCGCATGCGGCACGCGCAGCAGCTTGACGCGCACGCCGGCTGCCTCGAGCCGCTGCGTCGCCGCATCGACCGCATTGCGCGGGCCACTGATGACGAAATGCTCGGGGCCGTTGTAGGCGGC
>NZ_JBFUGN010001291.1:0-1396 GCF_056402895.1 Rhizobacter sp. P3_B12
CTGCCGAACAGCTCGGCCACCTGGCGCGGGCCGGGCGGTGCGGCCTCCCAGCCGTGCAGCGTGGTGGTCCAGCCTGCAGGGCGCGCCAGGCACACCAGCGAAGGCGCAGAGGCAGGAGCCTCTGGCAGCTCGCCCACATGCACCTCCACGCGCGTGCCGATGCGCTGGCTCAGCAAGGCCGCGGCGCGCTCGGCCAGCGCCTGCGGCGTCTCGGGCGAKTGCAGCGCGAGCCGCCAGGCGCCCAGGTCGGCCACCGACACCTCGCCGCCCGGGTACACCAGCCGCTCAGCGAAGCGCCGCACCGGGCCGTTCAGCGCGAGGCAGCTGGCCGCCACCGCGAGGCCACCGATCCAGCGCGACTCGATCGGCAGCAGCGGCGTCACCGCGACGATCGCCGCGCCCAGCGCCAGCAGCAGCGCCCACACCAGCGCGCGGCGCGCCCAGGCATTGGCGACGAACACGCCGTAGCGCAGGATGCCGTAGACGAGGATCAGCGGATAGAACGGCAGCCCGAGCAGCGGGAACGGGTACACCGGCCAGTCGAGCACCGCGATGCCGTAGCCGGTGAGGCACAGCATGCCCCACWGGCACGAGGCGGTGACGGAGGCGATCTGGTTGAAGTACTGGCTGAATTGCCAACCGCGACCCGGCCGGCGCGCCCGCATCAGCGTGTGCAGCAGCACCGAGACGCCGCCGATGCCGAGGATCACCCACGCCATGCTGGCGATCCAGCCGCTCAGGTTGGCGATGGCGATCCAGCCGATGTCGCGGTGCGCGACCAGGTGGCCCGGCACCAGGATCTCGGCCGCGAGCGTCGACACCGCCCCCAGCGCATACGCGGCTGCGACGCCGGCCCGGCCGATCTCGACGCGGCAGAACACCAGGCAGAAGTGGAAGAAGAACGACGAGGTGAGCGGCGCGGTCGCGAGCAGGGCCATGCTCGCGCGCTCGACCTCGTGGCCGAACCAGTTCGGCAGCTCATTGCCGGTGATCCAGATCGCGATGCCGGTCAGGAAGGCGGCCAGCAAGCGCGCCCCCGCGACCCGGTCGGCCCACCACAGCAGCACGCCGGCCAGGGCCAGGGTCTCGAACAGCGCAAAGGCCAGGGTGGCGTGGATCAGCATGCAGGGGTGACCTGTCAACCAGGTTGACGACGAGGGGTTCGCGCACTGTATACGAAGTATGCAGATCGAAATACAAAACCCAATCAAATCAACGGCTTGCGTTCGACGAACGGGGTGGTCCGGTTCTCGCGATAGAGGCTGTGTCAGCCACCTTCGAACAACACCATGACTGCCCTCACCGCCCTGCTTGCCACCCGCCTGCGCCGCACCTCTGCACCGAGCCGCACCCCCGCGCGCGCCGCGCCGCTCGACCTGGCCGCGCTGGTCGGCGC
>NZ_JBFUGN010001292.1:0-1395 GCF_056402895.1 Rhizobacter sp. P3_B12
GGTTCTGTCAGTCGACTTACGGGGGACTTACCCGCGGCGGCGCGATACATCATGTGACCAGAATTCACAGCAGCGGCCGCAGCGCCTGGGCCGCCTCGTGCAGCAGCGGCAGCAGCTGCGAGCGCATCTGCTCCGGCGTGTACGCGACCGACTGCAGCGTCATGCCGACGGCGCCCTTGCAGACRCCCTTGCGGTCGCGCAACGCGGTGGCGATGCCCGACAGGCCCAGGTCGCGCTGCTGCGCGGTGATCCAGTGGTCGAGCGCGCGCGCCGCGCGCACATGCTCGCGGAACACCTCGGCGGTGCTGACGGTGTGGGCGGTGAACGCATGGAAATCGTGCGCGGCGAGCCAGGCATCGAGCTCCGCATCGGCCAGCGCCGACACCATCACGATGCCCGGCGTCGCGACGTGCGCCGGCGCCCGCGCACCGACGTGGTAGCCGATCGACACGACGCGCGGCGCGTTGCTGCGCGCCACGTACACCACCTCGTGCCCGTCCAGCACGCTGACGTTGACCGTCTCGCCGCATTGCATCGACACCCGCTGGATGAACGGCTGCACCAGCCGCGGCAGCCGGGCCGCGCCGATGTAGCTCTGGCCCAGCCGCAGCACGCGGGGGGCGAGCCAGAAGCGCTTGCCGTCGGTGCCGGCATAGCCGAAGTGCACCAGGCTCAGCAGGTAGCGGCGTGCCGCGGTGCGGGTGAGGCCGGTCAGCTGCGCCGCCTCGCTGGGCGTGAGGCGCGAATGGTCGTCATCGAAGGCCTCGATCACGCGCAGGCCCTTGCCCAGGCCTTCGATGAGGTCCTTCCGGTCGATCTGGAACGGGATGTCGTCCATGCGCTGGTGGGGATCGATGACCCGCGTAGTTACCCGAAAAAAGCGCGATAGTCGCGCAGGTCGCGCGATCATCGCTCAATTCCGGGTCGCCACGCTTGTGGCCCGCCCGGGCGCTGCCTACGCTCGCGCCGATGAACATTTCCGGCAGCACGCGCGTTTTCCTGATCCTCGGCGACCCGGTGGCGCAGGTGCGGGCGCCGGAGGTGTTCAACCACCTGTTCGCCCGCCACGGGGCCGATGCGGTGCTGGTGCCGGCACAGGTGGCGCCGGCCGACATGGCGGCCTTTGCGCGGCAGGCGCTGAAGGCCCGCAACATCGACGGGCTGTGGCTCGCGATCCCGCACAAGACGGCGATGGTCGAGCTGCTGGACCGCTGCGACCGGCTCGGCCGCAGTGCCGGCGCGGTGAATGCGGCGCGGCGCAACGGCGACGGCACGCTGGAGGGGGCGCTGTTCGACGGCGTCGGCTTCACGAAGGCGCTGGCGCATTTCGGCGTGCCGGTGGCCGGCCGGGCGGCGCTGGTGGTCGGCGTGGGCGGCGGCGGCGTCGCGATCGCG
>NZ_JBFUGN010001293.1:0-2181 GCF_056402895.1 Rhizobacter sp. P3_B12
GACAAGGAACACTTTGTGCTCACCTTCCAGGACGCCACCTTGGAGTGCCTGGTAAGCACTGGCGGGCGTTTCGCGCCGAAGGTCATCACATTCGCAACGGCGACAGAGGCGAGAGCAGCAGGCTGGGATATCGCCTGACCACCCGCGCGACAAGGAACACTTTGTGCTCACCTTCCAGGACGCCACCTTGGAGTGCCTGGTAAGCACTGGCGGGCGTTTCGCGCCGAAGGTCATCACATTCGCAACGGCGACAGAGGCGAGAGCAGCAGGCTGGGATATCGCCTGACCACCCGCGCACCGTCCCGCTCAGAGCCAGCAGTCGGCCAGGAGTGGAAGTTCGCGGACGACGGCTTTCGGATAGGCTAGCCCCTCACTTTGACGCCCCAGTCTTCTGCCCCGCGCGCGCTATGCAAATCGATTCGCCTACTTGGCATCTGAGAGAGTCTTGCCCGGTTTGCGGACAAGGTACTTCGTTGTTGTTGGTCAAGTGTTGGGGCTGCGGTGAGATCAGTATCGAGTGCACCGAGGAAGGCTCCCAGTTTGCAGACGCACGGCTGATTCAACCGCCGGAACGTTGGCGGAGTGAGGGGTCAGCCAGGTGCCCTCACTGCGACGCGATGAATGCTCTTCGTCCAGCGAGCGCGGAGGAGATACAAGCCTCCGGCATCGTCATCGGTCGGTATGAATAATGATGGTGACAACGCATGGACTCGCAAACCTGAGGCTCAGATTGATCTGCCCGTCCTTGTCGGTGGTCGGTGACTGCTTTTGGCCGCGCTGGATGGTCGGGTTCCAATGAAAAACTTTGCCCTGCGTGATCGTGTTCTGGTCTCGTCTTCTGGAGGATGGAAGAAGTCATCCATTGCAACAATCGYCAGTGAGCCGGAGCCCGTCGACACCTTGAAAGGGCCGGAGTTCTACTACTGGGTGGACTTCGACGAACCGCAGGAAACCCTTGATGGCGACGACGTGTATGGCAAAGCCCAAATCCTGAGTGAGCCTGTCAGTAATTTTGTGTGCGAGGCATAGCATGACGACCAGGAGCATGTATGCCAAGCAAGACGAAGACGAAGAACGAGGCGATCGCTGCGAGGACGGCGGCGCTGCCGAAGATCCCGAAGGAACTGCTGGATCAATTCACTCAAGGGCCGATGACGGCCGAGGCGATAGCGGAAGCGTCGATGGCGTTCAAGAAGGCGCTGATCGAGCGGGCGCTGGGTGGCGAGCTGAGCCATCACCTGGGCGCGAGATCCAGGCGTTCCTGGCCGAGCAGTACCAGACGCAGGTGTCGCCGGAGTTCATCAGCTCGGTCACGGACGCGGTGATGGCCGAGGTGACGGCCTGGCAATCGAGGCCGCTGGAGGTGATGTACCCGGTGGTGTTCTTCGACGCGCTGAGGGTGAAGATCCGGGAGGAGGCGGTGGTGCGCAACAAGGCGGTGTACCTGGCGCTGGGCGTGCTGGCCGACGGCACACGCGACATCCTGGGGCTGTGGATCGAGAACACCGAAGGCGCGAAGTTCTGGATGAAGGTCTTCAATGACCTGAAGACGCGAGGCGTGGGCGACATCCTGATTGCGGTCACGGACGGGCTCAAGGGCATCGGCGAGGCGCTGGGCGCGGTGTTCCCGGCCACCACGCTGCAGACGTGCATCGTCCACCTGATCCGCAACAGCCTGGACTACGCGGGCTGGAAGGACCGCCGGCCGCTGGCGGGCGCGCTCAAGCCGGTGTACACGGCCACCAGTGCGGAGGCCGCAGCGCAGGCGCTGGACGAGTTCGAGCACGGTCCGTGGGGGCAGAAGTACCCGACGGTCACGGCCGCTTGGCGCCGCGCCTGGGATCGCGTGATACCGTTCTTCGCGTTCCCGCCGGAGGTGCGCCGCGTGATCTACACGACCAACGCGATCGAGAGCATCAACAGCCAGCTGCGCAAGATCATCAAGACGCGCGGGCACTTCCCCAGCGACGACGCGGCCACCAAGCTGATCTGGCTGGCACTGCGCAACATCACGGCTGACTGGGGACGCGCAGCCAAGGAGTGGCGCCCCGCGATGAACCAATTCGCTGTGGTCTACGAAGAGCGATTCACACTGCCGGCGCACGGCAGTCGATAAGCGAGTCGGCCAATAGCCAATTCATCTCAACCGCCTCGCACACAGAAATCCTGACAGCCCCTCAA
>NZ_JBFUGN010001294.1:0-1392 GCF_056402895.1 Rhizobacter sp. P3_B12
CCTGCACCGGGGCCGGCGCGGGCGTCGTGACGGGAGCGGCAGGCGCCGGCGCGGCGGCCACCGGTTCACCGTTCTGCGGTCCGCAGGCGGTGACGACCATCGCGGCGCACAGCGCACTCAGGACCACGCTCGGGGTGTACCAGCTGTTCGCGTTCATGTTGCTTCCTTTCGCTGCCGGCACCGGCCGGTGGATGCCGCGGATCGTCGCGCAGCGGCGAGAAAGAAGCTGTCGCCGCGGGCCGCGTCGCGGCGCAGGAAGCCAGCGTTCGCGGCTGTAGGGCAACGCCGACGCGCACCGAGGCATCGTGAGCAGATGCAACGACTGTAGGCACGCTCCTACGTTGAGTTGCAGCCTCGGCCGATGGCAGCGGCGCCATGTGCACGCGACGATGCCTGCCATGCTCCCCACTCCGTGGGAGCGCTCGCCGAGGAGCAGTGACGATGGCAAGCGATGCAGATTGGCTGGAAGACGTGCGGCGCTGGGCCCTGGGCGAACCGCAGCCGCACCGGCCGGCAGCCGAGCCCTCCGACGTGTCGACAACGGCCTTGCCGGACGATCTCGGCTACGAGGCCGCCCACCCGGCACTGCAGGCCCGCCATTGGCCCGATGCGTTGCCGTCCAAGCCATGAAAGCCGCAGCTGCACTGGATCGCCTGCCGGCGCTGTCCGCGTGGCTGGAGAACCTGCCCGAGAAATGGCGCTCCGAGAACGCACTGATCCTCGCCGCGCTGGCCCTCTCGGCCGTTGTCCTGATCGCGTTCTGCGTGGTCGTCTCGGGCGTGGTGCGCAGCGCTGAGCAGCAACACCAGCAAGCCGGGCAGGCGGTCGTCGCCGAGCCGGCCGATCGATCGAGCTGAACCTGCCGCGCCAGGGCCTGTCGACACTAGAACAGCTCGACGTCCCCGATGATCGAGTCGTCCTCGAGCGCGCCGCTGGCCACCAGCGCCGCATGGCTGCGCACCTGGTTGCGGCCGTGGCCCTTCGCGTAGTACACCGCCTTGTCGGCCCGTTCGAAGGCACCGCTCGGGGTGTCGCCGGGCTTCACCTCGGTGAAACCGATGCTGATCGTGATGCGCCCGACCTGCGGGAACGCATACGCCTCGGTGTTCTGCCGCATCCGCTCCAGCGCCATGGCCGTGTCTTCCTCGCGGGCACAGCGCATCAGCACGACGAACTCCTCGCCGCCGAACCGGTACAGGCGGTCGTGGAAACGGAAGCTGCTGCGCATCAGCCGCGACAGCAGCAGCAGCACCTCGTCGCCGATCAGGTGGCCATAGCTGTCGTTGACCGACTTGAAGTGGTCGATGTCGATCACGCCCAGCCAGTAGTGCTGGTGCGATGACGGCGGCGCKCGGCGCGTGTCGGCGTGCGACACCAGCGCCGGCGTGTTGG
>NZ_JBFUGN010001295.1:0-1390 GCF_056402895.1 Rhizobacter sp. P3_B12
GGTATGAACGGCGGCGGCGGCGCCTCCAGCTTCGGCGGCGGCGGCACCACCACCTCCGGCGGCGGCGGCGGCTTCTTGATCTCCTCGATCACCTTCGTCTCGATCGGTGCCCGCACCACGTCGACCACCTTCTTGGCCAGCCCCGTCAGCAACGCATACACGATCGCCGCGTGAAACAAAATGACAAACCCGATCCCGACGATGTGGCGTCGGGGATCGCGTTGTCGCTTGGAAAAGTCCATACGCTGGGATCTCCAGTGTGGAAAACGCAAACGTTCGAGGTTAACAAAAATGCCCGCCGGCTTGTGGCCAGCGGGCATGGCAGTGCAGCCTGAGCGGTGTCAGCCTACCTGCTTGCGGTCTGCGTCAGAAGAAGCGATAGCTCGCGTTGACATAGATGAAACGGCCGCGCGGGTCGCTCATCGTCGGATCGAAGCCGTACTGGAACGACGAGCCGTTGCCGATGAACAGCGGCGGATCCTTGTCGAACAGGTTCTTCGCGCCGAGAGCGACCTTCAGGTTCTTGACCCCGGTGAACGCCACCTGCGCGTCGTAGGTCGACGTGGCCGGAACGCGGTGCTCGTTGCCCAGCAGGTCGTTGGCATCGCGATAGCCGGAGTAGTAGTTCTGCGCCAGCGTCGTCGCCCAAGCGCCCGTCGACCAGGTCGCGCTCAGGTTGTGCTTCCAGCGCGCCACCACGCCGGTGCTGGCAACGTCGAGCGGAGACCCGTCGTCCTGGACGATCGAGCCGACGCTGTGCTGCGTGCCGGCCAGCGTCTTCAGGTCGAAGGTCTGCATGTAGGTACCGGTCATGTCGACCGAGACCTTGCCGAACGAGAACGTGTCGTTCCAGTTGCCGGTGACGTCGAAGCCGCGCAGCAGGGCCGATGCCGCGTTGTGCAGACGCTGGTCGACGGTCTCGACCGTGGAGGTGGGATCGTCATTCGTGAAATCGACATCACCGTCACCATACAGCGGCTTGCCGGCGCGCGCGGCATTGACCAGCGCGAGGGCGGCCGGCGAGATGATGTAGTCGTCGATCTTGATCAGGAAGTAGTCCACGCCGAACGAATAGTTCTTGGTCGGCGACACCACGAAGCCCAGCGACAGCTGCTTCGACTTTTCCGGCTTCAGGTTCGGATTACCGCCATTCTTGGCATTCGCCTGGATCGCGCCATCATCAGGGTGCAACGGATCGATGAACTGCTCGCTRACACCGACGGTCATCGGCTTGTACAGCTCAGGCAGCGTCGGTGCGCGGAAGCCGGTGCCGATGGCGCCGCGCAGCAGCAGCTCCTTCACCGGGGTGTACCGCGTCGACAGCTTGCCGTTCGTCGTCGTACCGATGACGCTGTACTTGTCCCAACGACCCGAGGCATTCACCTCGAGG
>NZ_JBFUGN010001296.1:0-1389 GCF_056402895.1 Rhizobacter sp. P3_B12
AGCGCAACAGCTTCACCTG
Organism: Rhizobacter sp. P3_B12; assembly: GCF_056402895.1. Classification (NCBI taxonomy): domain Bacteria; kingdom Pseudomonadati; phylum Pseudomonadota; class Betaproteobacteria; order Burkholderiales; family Sphaerotilaceae; genus Rhizobacter; species Rhizobacter sp. P3_B12. The sequence continues at coordinate 20 of NZ_JBFUGN010001296.1, forward strand.
CATCGGCGGCGGCATCTCGCCGACCTCGTCGAGGAACAGCGTGCCGCCGTGCGCCGCCTCCACCAGCCCCGGCTGGTCGCGGTACGCGCCGGTGAAGCTGCCCTTCATGTGGCCGAACAGCTCGCTCTCGAGCAGCTCGGCCGACAACGCGCCGCAATGGATCGCGACGAACGGCCCGTTCTGCCGCGCACTGCAGGCATGCAGCGCGCGCGCCACCAGCTCCTTGCCGGTGCCAGTGGGCCCCAGCACCAGCACGCTGACGCCGGTCTGCGCGACGCGCCGCACCATCGCCCGCAGTTGCGCGGTGGCCGGCGCCTGGCCCACCATGCCGAGGTCGTCGGTCGCCTGCGTGCTGCGCAGCGTGGCGATCTCGGCATCGAGCCGCGCCTTGCGCAGCGCCCGCGCGACGACGAAGCGCAGCATGTCCGGGTCGATCGGCTTGGTGAGGAAATCCCACGCCCCCAGCTCGGTGGCGCGCAGCGCGAGCTCGTGCTCGCCGTGGCCCGTCAGCACGATGACCGGCACGCCGGCGAAGCGCGGGATCAGCTCCAGGCCGATCTCGGGGTCCATGTGCGGCGGCATCGCGAGATCCAGCAGCACCAGCTCGGGCCGCTGCCGCGCGAAGGCCTCGAGCGCCTGCTCGCCGTCGCCGGCCAGCGTGACCTCGTGGCCCAACCCGCGCAGGAAGCTGCCGCCGAGGCGCTGGAACGCAGCCTCGTCGTCCACCAGCAGCACGCGCCCCGCCTCGGGCGCGGTGTCATCGGTATCGCTCATGTCGTCCTCGGAAATCTCAATGTGAAACACGTCCGCCATGGCGCCCGCTCGGTCAGCGCCACGCTGCCGCCGTGCGCGTTCATCACGCGCGCGACGATCGCGAGGCCGAGCCCGGTGCCGCCCGGGCTGCGCGACGCGAACGGCTCGAACAGCCGCTCGCGCACCTCGGCCGGCACGCCCGGGCCGTTGTCGCAGACGTGCAGCAGCAGCGCATCGGCCGTGGTCTCGGCGTCGATGTGCACGCCGGCGCCGTCGTGCTGCGCATCCGCAGCTGCGGTGCGCGCGTTCTCCACCAGGTTGGTCAGCGCCTGGTCGACGCGCCGCGCATCGGCCTCGACGATCAGCTCGCCGTCCAGCCCCGGGCCGAGGCTCAGCGCCGGCAGCCGGCGCGCCGCGGTGCGCACGTGCGCGGCCAGGTCGATCGGCGCGGTCACGAGCTTCCAGGGCTTGGCGTAATCGAGCAGGTCGCGCGTCAGGTGCGAGATGCGCGCGACCTGGTCAGCCACCTCGCGCCGGGTCTCGGCGGGTGCCATCGCCACCGCCATCGAGATGATGTTCAACGGGTTGCGGATGTCGTGCGCCACCGTGGCCGCCAG
>NZ_JBFUGN010001297.1:0-1388 GCF_056402895.1 Rhizobacter sp. P3_B12
GGGCTGGCCGGCCGGCATCCGGCTGAGCCTCGATGCGGCGACGCTGGCCGGCACCCGCACGCCGGCGGCACTCGGCCAGCGCCACCTGTTCGACTACCTCGCGAGCGAGGTGCTGGCCGACATGCCGGACGGGCTGCGCCGCTTCCTGCTGCAGACCTCGGTGCTCGCCGAGCTGGAAGCCGGGCGCTGCAGCGCGCTGACCGGTGACCCGCAGGCCGCCGGCTGGCTGGACGACATCGAACGCCGCGGCCTGTTCGTCACCGTGCTCGACGGGCCGCAGCTGACGCTGCGCCTGCACGACCTGTTCCGCGACTTCCTCGAAGACCGGCTGCGCCACGAATCTCCCGACGCGCTCGCCGGCTTGCTGCATCGCGCCGCCGAGACCGAGCCCGACGCCGCACGCCGCATCGGCTACCTGCAGCGTGCCGGCGACTGGGCGGCCGCCGAGGCGGCGCTGAATGCCGTCGCCCGCGGCTGGCTCACCGACGGCCTGCTGACGCAGACGCAGCGGCTGCTGGCGCAGTTTCCGGYCGCGTGGCGAGAGCGCTCGTCGCCGCTGATGCTGCTGCAGGGGCTGGCCGCGTGGGCGCGCTGGGATTTCGTCGCGATGGCCGGGCACTTCCAGCAGGCGCTGCGCCTGGCCGAGCAGCAAGGCCGGGCAGACCAGGCGCAGCGGGCGCGGGCCTACGTGGCGCTCAGCCTGTGCCAGGTCGACCAGCGCGACGACGCGGCCGCGCTGCTCGCCGAGCTGCGCACGCAGGCCTTGCCGCTCGAAGCCGAGGTCACGACGCTGACCGCCAGCCTGTGGCATGCCGGCGACTACGGGCCGGTCGGGCCGTCCGCCGGCTACATGGCGCGGCGCAACACGCTGCTGGCCGATTGCAGCGACATCGGCCTGTGGTACCAGGCGACGCCCAACCCGCGCGATGTGACGCTGCCCGGCATCGCCCCGGCCCTGACCGAGTTCGTCGAACGCGCGCTGCGGCTGGCGCCCGAGCACCCGACCGCGATGAGCGCGATCGCCTGGCTGCTGCACGGGCTGATCGCACTGTGGCACGGCGATGCGGTGCGCGCGGCCGAGCGGCTGCAACGTGCCGACGAGGAGTCGCGCTGGCTCGGCGGCCCGCGCAATGTGCGCACGATGCTGGCGCTGGCGGGCGGCMTGCTGCACGCGCTGCGCGGCGACATCGACGCGATGCGCCAGGCCGCCGCCCACCTGCTGGCCGACCCTGAGCAGGAGCCGCCGAGCGCGCGCCGCGAGAAGCTGCGCCGCAACATGCAGTTCCAGGCGCTGCGGCTGGCGATGATCGCCGACGATGCGGAGCGCGCCCGCGCCCTGGTGGCAACGCTGGGCGCGCCGGACCTGCTGGCCTCGACGCGCATCGCGC
>NZ_JBFUGN010001298.1:0-1387 GCF_056402895.1 Rhizobacter sp. P3_B12
GTCAGCGTCGCGGTGTAGGTGATGCTGCCGCCTTCGGTCACGCTGCCGCTGGCCGTCAGGCTCAGCGTGGTGGTGTCGGCGCTGTCGGTGATGCTGGTCGAGCGCGGGGTCGCGTCGACGTTCAGCTGCTCGAAGCCGCCGCCGCTGGCGCCGGTGATCGAGGCCGAGACCGGCGCATGGCCGGCATAGGCGTCGTTGGCCGGGGCGGCGACGCTGACGGTGCCGGTGGTGGCACCGGCGGCGATGGTGATCGTCGCACCGTTCGACAACGTGACGCTGACCGGCGTCTGCGCCGCTGCGCCCAGCGTCGCGGTGTAGGTGATGTTGCCGCCTTCGACGGCGCTGGTCGGGGCCGACAGCGTCAGCGTGGTGGCATCGATGCTGTCGCCGATGGAGGTCTGTGCCGGCGTCGCGTCGATGGCCAGGCTCTCGAACTTGCCGCCGGTCGCGCCGGTGATGGTGGCACTGACGGTGCCGGCATCGGTGTAGACGTCGTCGGTCGGGGCCGGGTGGCTCACCGAGCCGCTTTGCGCGCCGGCGAGGATGGTGATGACGGCGCCGTTCGACAGCGTCACGGTCACGTCGGCCTGCGCCACCGCGGTGAGTTGCGCGGTGTAGGTGATGTTGCCGCCCTCGACCGCGCTGGCCGAGGCGATCAGCCGGACGGTGGTGGTGTCGACGCTGTCGGTGACCAGGGTCTGCGCCGCCGCCGGGTCGACGGCCAGCTGCTCGAAGTTGCCGCCGCTGGCATTGGCGATGGACACCGACACCGTGCTGCTGCCGGTGTACACGTCGTTCGCGGGCGCGGCATGGCTCACGCTGCCGGTGGTGGTACCGGCGGCGATGGTGATCACGTCGCCGTTGGACAGGTTGACGGTGACGGGGCTCTGGGCCGCGGCGGTCAGCGTCGCGGTGTAGGTGATGCTGCCGCCTTMGGTCACGCTGTGCGTGGCCGCGAGCGACACGGTGGTCGTGTCGATGCTGTCGGTGACGGCGGTGACGGCCGGCGCCGCGTCGATGGCGATCGGGATGCCGCCGCCGGTGGCGCCCTGGATGCTGGCGCTGACGCTGCCCGGATCGACGTAGACATCGTCGCTGGCCGGCAGCGCGACGCTGGTGCTGCCGCTCAGGTGGCCGGCCTGCACGGTGATGACCGCGCCGTTGCTCAGCGTGACGCTCAGGTCGGTGGTGGGGGCCTGGCTCAGCGTCGCGGTGTAGACGATGCTGCCGCCGGCTTCCGTCAGGGCGGACGTGGCAGACAGGCTCAGCGTCGCGGTGTCGGCGTCGACGATGCCGGTGTTCACGCTGCCGCTGCCGGCGCTGATCGCCAGGTTCTCGAAGTTGCCGCCGGTGGCGGTGGCGATGCTGACGGTGAACTGCTCCGGCC
>NZ_JBFUGN010001299.1:0-1387 GCF_056402895.1 Rhizobacter sp. P3_B12
GTGCAGGCGACGGCGCCGGCGCCGGGCTGGGTGCAGGGGCCGGAGAGGGCGCAGGAGCCGGGGCCGGGGCCGGCGCAGGAGTTGGCGCCGGAGCGGGTGCAGGCGCCGGCGCTTGCGCATCGGTCGCCAGCAACTGCCAGCGTTGGTTGTCGTTGTTGCCGCAGTCCCATTGCTGGATGCGGCCGCCGGCCACGGTGCTGAAGTCCTTCACGTCGAGGCACTTGCCGGTGTGCTTCGCCGCGATGCGGAAGCTGTCGCCGCCCGGCATCACGCTGAAGCGCTGGTTGGCGCCGGCGCCGTAGCTCCATTGCTGGATCAGCGCGCCGTTGGCGGTCGAGATGTCGCTCACGTCGAGCGCGCGGCCGCTGTTGACGTTGATGAATGCATAGCTGCCGTCGTCGGCCGCGCGCACCTCGAAGCGCTGGCTGGCCGAGGTGCTGCACGCAGCCTGCAGCGTCTTCGCACCATCGGTGGTGGACGCGCCCTCGATGTCCAGGCACAGCTTCGACTGCAGGCCGCGCAGCGTGTACTGGCCGATCGCGAGTGCACCGCGTGCGCTGCCGCCGCGCGGGAACAGCAGGAACTGTTGCGCCGCGTCGGTGCTGCTGCAGCCGGCCTGCTGCAACGCGGCGCCGTCGGCGTTCGAGCGATCGGCGATCGTCACGCACTTGCCGCTGGCCGCGCTGACCCAGCGGAAGCGGTTGCCCTGCACGCGCCACGGGCGAAAGCGCTGCGCGTTGGTGCCGTTGTCGGTCCACTGGTGGATGGCCGCGCCGTCGGCACCCGAGCTGCCCGACAGGTCGAACACCTGGCCGGTGCCGGCGTTCACGAGCTTCACGGTGCCGCCGGCCTGGGTTGTCAAGTCGAAGGCCTGCGTGAGGCCGGTGCCGCAGGTGGCCTGCTGGATGCGGCCGCCATCGGGCGCCGAGGGAACGGCATCGACGCACTTGCCGCTTTGCGCATTGACGAGCACGTAGCGGCCGGGCGCGATCACCGGCGGCGCGTCGCCGACCGCCTCGGCGGTCTCGCGGTTGAGGGCCGCATCGGAGGACGACCCGGCCGACGGGTTGCCGCCGCCGCAGGCGGCCAGCAGCAGCGAAACGGCCAAGGCGGCCGCGGTCGGCGTGGCGTGCAGCGTCGAATGAATGTGGCGCATGGGGATGTCCCTCTCCGATTCTTGTGCGCAGCGGCCGATCGGCCGCGCGTGTGTGAAACCGGTTCCATTCTTCCGCGCCGCCGTCCCGGCAGGCATCGCAATTGGCAAGCGTGTGAAAGCAGGCGTAAGGCAAGAGCGCGCTGGAGCTGCAGCCTCCCTCCCGTTCGGGCTRAGCCTGTCGAAGCCTTGGCACGATGCGCGCAGGCCCTTCGACAGGCTCAGGGCGAACGG
>NZ_JBFUGN010001300.1:0-1385 GCF_056402895.1 Rhizobacter sp. P3_B12
CCGCCGACCTCGCGCTCGGCATCGACCAGCTGGTCGAGCGCGGCGCGGCAGCGCTCGAAGTAGGAGCGCCCGGCATCGGTCAGGCGGATCTGGCGCGTCGTGCGCACGAACAGCCGCGCGCCCAGCCGCTCCTCGAGCCGGCCGATCGAGCGGCTGACCGCGGCCGGCGTCACGCCCGCGATCGTCGCGGCCGCGGTGAAGCCCTGGTGCTCGGCCGCGAGGCAGAACAGCTCGATGCTGCCCAGCATCACATCGTCGAACTGCCGTTTCATGTCATGGCACCCAGCGGCCGCATTGATTACACCGTGTAGCGGCAGATGGTAAGCGAACCCCCTTTATCCCCCGGGGCCCGGTTCCTACAGTGAAGGCCTGTCCTTTCCTTCTTGTTCACAGGAGCCCGTTCACCATGAAACACGATCCCAAGACGGCCGTCATCACCGGCGCTTCCAGCGGCATCGGCGCCGCGCTGGTCCAAGCCTACCGCGAGGCCGGCTGGCGCGTGGTCGCCAACTCGCGTTCGATCCGCACCAGCGACGACCCCGGCATCCTCGCGATCGCCGGCGACATCGCCGACCCGGCGACCGCCGAGCGCATCTTCAGCGAAGGCGTCGACCGCTTCGGCCGCATCGACRSGCTGGTCAACAACGCCGGCATCTTCACCGCCAAGCCGTTCACGCAGTTCACCGCGGACGACTGGTCGGCCAACATCGCGACCAACCTGGCCGGCTTCTTCCACGTGACGCAGCGCGCGGTGCGGCGCATGGAGGCGCAGGGCGCCGGGCACATCGTGCAGATCACGACGAGCATCGTCGACCAGCCGATCAACGGCGTGCCGGCGGTGCTGGCCTCGATCACCAAGGGCGGGCTGAATGCCGCGACCCGGGCGCTCGCGATCGAGTACGCGTCGCGCGGGATCCGCGTCAACGCGGTCTCGCCCGGCATCATCAAGACGCCGATGCACCCGCCCGAGAACCATGCGGCGCTGAGCGGCCTGCACCCGGTGGGCCGGATGGGCGAGATGAGCGACATCGTCGACGCGGTGCTGTTCCTGGAGAAGGCGACGTTCGTGACGGGCGAGATCCTGCACGTCGATGGCGGGCAGTCCGCCGGGCACTGGTGAACCGCCATGCCGCTCATCCGCATCGAAGTCACCCGTGAAGGCGTCACGCTGCAGCAGAAGCAGCAGCTGATCGCCGAAGCCACCGAGATGATGGTCCGCGTGCTGCACAAGGACCCGGCGACGACCTTCGTGATCATCGACGAGGTGGAGACCGACAACTGGGGCGTGGCGGGGCGCACCGTGACGGAGCTTCGCGCAGAGGCGGGCCGAGCGCCGGGCCGCCCCAAGCCGGCCCGCATCCCCCCCGGTCGGTGTAACCACCGAC
>NZ_JBFUGN010001301.1:0-1385 GCF_056402895.1 Rhizobacter sp. P3_B12
GGCGCAGGCTACCCGGCCTACGCGACCACCAAGGCGGCCATCCATGGGCTGACGCGCTCGCTCGCGAAGGACCTGGGCAAGCGCAACATCCGCGTCAATGCGCTGGTGCCGGGCTGGGTGATGACGGACAAGCAGCTGCGGATGTGGGTCACGCCGGAGTCCGAGCGCGATCTCGACGCGAACCAGTGCCTRCCGGGGCGGCTTCAGTCGGAAGACATCGCGACGATGGCGCTGTTCCTCGCCGCCGACGATTCGAAGATGTGCACCGCGCAGAGCTTCGTCGTCGACGCGGGCTGGTCCTGAGCGCGCTGCGTCAGGTCCGTCAGTTCAGGCCGTAGCTCGGACCGAAGCGGAAGCGGTCCTCGACCTCGGTGTCGGCGAAGGCCAGGTCGCGGTCAGGGTCGACCACCGTGTCCTGCATGTCGTCGCCGAACTCGCTGTCGCCGCGGCTCACGCGCATCCACAGGCGGTGCAGCAGCTTGGCCACTTCTGCGGTCGACGACTCGGGTACTGACATCGGGTGCCTTTCGGAAGGCCRCACGGGGCGGCGACAGGCAAGCAATGGCAAGTTGCGGACCATGGGAGCTGCCGATGCCGCACCGGGCATGGCAAGCGACCTGGCGCGTCACCCGGCACGAAATCCGTCACATCGCCGACCGTCCTGGTTCAAGACTGCCACGGCGTGTCAACCAAGCCGAGGGGTATACGATCAGACTCCTTTGCCCTGCCCCGCCCGCCCGGGGCGCGATGCCATGACCCCCACACCTTTTCTCCACGACGCCTCGGGCGACGTGCGCTTCTGGGTGCTGCTCGACGACGGCGCGTCGATCGGGGCGAGCATCAGCATGCGGGCGCTGCACTACCGCTACCGGGCATCCCTGGACGGCGCCGACGCGGTGGCCACCTACACCGCCCACCGGGCCGACATCGATGCCGCGGTGCGCCGCCGCTTCGCCGCCGGCTCGCTGGAGCCGGTGATGCTGCGCGAGCACGACCTGAAGGCCTGAGAGGGCCAGAGCGCGCCTACGACCCGATCAGCGTGGTGGTGCGCTCCACGTCGCGCTCGAACGCGGCGATCGAGAGTTCCGAGATCGACGCGTGCAGCATCACGGTTCGCGCGACCTCGGCGTTGTCCTCGAAGGCCGTGCGCAACTCGGCACGCTGCTCGGCGGGCAGCACGCGGATCAGCGCCGCCATCAGCGCGTCCATCGCGACCAGCGAGCCCTTCAGGTCACAGATGCGCTCGGTGGCTTCCTGCAGGTTCTTCATGTCGCGCCCTCCAATGAAAAAACCGCGACCGAGGCCGCGGTTTTCTTGAGAGACCCAGCGAGTGCCGGGCCCCTGCGTTCCGGTCAGGCCGGGACGATGTTCGAGGCTTGCGGGCC
>NZ_JBFUGN010001302.1:0-1384 GCF_056402895.1 Rhizobacter sp. P3_B12
CGCTGCGGCAGCCCGCTGCGCTCGGCCTCGCGAACGGCCACCGTCAGCGGCGACGCGCCGTTGCGCGCCAACCGGCGCGGCAACGCATCGGGCGGCACGTTGGCGGTCTGCGTGACACGGGTCAGTTCGAGGTCGCTGCCGTCGGCGGCATCGGGCAGGTAGAGCACGGCGAACGGCAGGTCCTGCGGGCTGTTGCCGAGCGTGGCGACCAGCTGCGCCGCGGCGGCCGCGAGCGTCGGCAGCTCGCGGACCGGCAACGCGGCCAGCTCGCGCAACAGGCGCAGCCGGCGCTCGCCGATCGCGCGCTCGGTGTCCTCGACGACGACGCACAGCATGCCGGCCACGCGATCGGCATCGTCATACACCGGGCTGTACGAGAAGGTGTGGAAGGTTTCCTCGAGGTAGCCGCTGCGCTCCAGGAACAGCTGCAGGCCCTCGTCCCAGGTGGCGGTGCCGGTGCTCAGCACCTGGTCGATGCGCGGGCCGATGTCGTGCCAGATCTCGGCCCAGACCACGTCAGCGCGCGCGCCGAGCACCCAGTCGTGCTTGATGCCGACGGTCGGCAGGTACGCGTCGTTGCAGAAGAACGTGGCCCCGCTGCCCCAGGCCATCCACATCGCGAAGCGCGAGTCGAGCATCACCCGCACGATGGTCTTCAGGCTCTGCGGCCAGCCGGCGGGGTCGCCGAGCGGCGTGCAGCCCCAGTCGAAGGCGCGCATGCGCGCGCCCATCTCACCACCCCCTTCGAGGAACCTCAGCGAAGCATCGACCATCTCGGCATGCTAGCGGCGAAAAGCAACAGCCGGTCACGCGCGTTACGGCGGCCATGCGAGCCGGTGCACCGGCTCGGTTAACCTCGCGGATTGTCCAACCCTCCGACCTCTTCCATGCGCCTCGTCCCGATCGCCTGCCTGTTGTGGTTCTCCTGCGCCGCCATGGCGCAATCCAAGGATGAGATCGTCGAAGGCGGGCTGCAAAGCGGCCAGCGCTACCAGATGGCGCAACACTGCGGCGCGAGCGATGCCGCGCTGGATGCCTTCAAGGGGCGCTTCGAGACCGAGGCGCACGGCCGCTCGGACCTGCTGGCCAAGCTGGACATCAACATCCTGAAGCTGTTCATGCAGGGCCGCCTGAACGGCGACCTGGCGTTCGAGGAACTGAAGGCCAAGCCGCAGGCCGAGCGCGACGCCGCCTGCCAGCAGGCGCTGCAGCAGATCGGCGCCAAAGCCTGAGAACCCTGATCAGCTCGGCAGGCCGGCCGTCTGCTGGCCGGCGTGTTCCCACGCGGCCTGCAGCGCCGCCGCGACCGGCGCGCTCGCAGGCGTCATCGGCGCGCGCAGCGCCGGGCCGATCCGGCCGAGCGCCGCGAGCTGCGCCTTCAGCG
>NZ_JBFUGN010001303.1:0-1382 GCF_056402895.1 Rhizobacter sp. P3_B12
GGCAGCGCCTGCTGCGATGACGCCAGCGCGGGCGCCGGCTCGCGCAGGCCGAGGCCCGCATCGGCCGCTTCCCACGGCGCGGCGTTGAACGGCAGCGGCTCGGCGGCCGTGCTCGTGACGAGGCTGGCGTTCATGCGCGCTCCCCCACCGCCAGCGAGGCTGGTGCGACGATCGGCAGCGGCGTGACCTGGTGCTCGCGTGCGATCGCGATGTCAAGGATCGAATCGAAGTCGCGCGGTTCGCTGAGCGCCTGCACGCCGGCCTCGCGCGCCTCGCGGAAGCCGCAGTGCTCGGTCAGGCGCACGCTCTCCAGCGGCGCGAGCTTGCCGTCGCGGATCAGGCCCCACACCTCGCGGTAGCTGGCCCGGCCGGCCCGCCACGGCCGCGTCTGCGCGCCCGGCGAGCCGCTGCGGTGCTCGTCGCCCGGCGGCACCGCATCGCCCGGGTTGATCACCTCGCGGTACGCGAACTGGTAGTCGCGGTGGCGCCAGTAGCCGGGCAGCGCATGGCCGTCGAGCAGGAACACCACCGGGTGGATGTCGACCAGCTCCAGGCAGGCGGCGAACAGCAGCGTCAGGTCGATGCAGGTGCCCATGCGCGCCGCGCGCACCGCGCTCGGCGTGCGCAGCCGCTGCGAATCGAGCGCGCGGTTGTAGGTGGGCGGCGGGTTGATGTAGCCGAGGTCCCATTCGTGCAGCAGCGCCGACCAGATCGCCTCGACCTGCAGGTCGACGTTCTCCAGGCTGGCCGGGTCGGCGGACGAGGCCGACTGGTAGCCCTCGAAGCCGGCGCTCGGGTCGTCGCGGATCACCCGCACGTAGCGCTGCGCGAGCGTGATCGCGCGCTCGACCGCCGGATCGCGCGGCAGCACGAACGACGGCAACCACACGCCGCTGGTGCTGTTGTCCAGCCACTGGTCGACCGGCATCAGCCGCATCGCATAGGTGTCCTTGTGGATGACCTGCCCGCCCACCATCACCTGCACGAACAGGCTGCTGACCACCGCCTCGGAGACCGAGCGCATCAGCCGCGCCGTGAGCGGCATCTTGACGCGCGCGCCGAGGCTGGTGCGCTCCTGCGTCAGCTCGATCTCGGCCTCGTAGCGCGCCCGCTCGATGCCGCAGTTCAGCTCGACCAGCACGTGCGCCCGCGTCGCCGGCTGCGTCACCGCGCCGCGCAGCTCGAAGCGGTGGAACAGCGCGCTGCGCCGCTCGGCCGGATCGCCCTGGTTGTGCAGCTCGGCGTAGTTGAACTCGGTGYGCGGCTCGACGACGGCGCGCAACGGGGCGCGCCGTACCGCCGTGGAGACAGCCGCCGATGCCGCCGCGGCAGGTGCGACGCCGGCCGCGCTGCGCTGCGCCACCAGCGGCGCGCGCGCCCAC
>NZ_JBFUGN010001304.1:0-1380 GCF_056402895.1 Rhizobacter sp. P3_B12
CGCTCGTGCCGAAGCGGTCAAGACCTACCTGGTGAGCAAGGGCATCGAGAAGAACCGCGTGTACACCGAAGGCAAGGGCAAGAAGCAGCCTGTCGCCGACAACAAGACCGCCGAAGGCCGCGCGAAGAACCGCCGCGTCGAAATCGAAGTGGTCGGTACGCGCAACAAGTGATCAGCCTCGGCTGATGCACGACAAACCCCGCCTCGGCGGGGTTTTTTGTTTTCGCGGGGGAATACCTGCTGCGCGGAGATTCCTCTGCCTCGAATATGTCGGCCCCGACATGTCAAACTGACGGCCTCATGATCAACGCCGACCCTCAAGAGCTCGCCAAATTCAGCGACCTGGCTCATCGCTGGTGGGATCCCGACAGCGAGTTCCGCCCGCTGCACCAGATCAACCCGCTGCGGCTGGAGTGGATCGACCGGCTCGCCGCGCTGAAGGGCAAGCGGGTGCTGGACGTCGGCTGCGGTGGCGGCATCCTGGCCGATTCGATGGCGCGCAAGGGCGCCGACGTGCTCGGCATCGACCTCGCCGGCAAGGCGCTGAAGGTGGCGCAACTGCATGCGATGGAAGCCGGCACCACCGGCATCGAGTACCGCGAGGTCGCGGCCGAGGCGCTGGCGGACGAGGCGCCGGGGCAGTTCGACGTGGTCACCTGCATGGAGATGATGGAGCACGTGCCCGATCCATCGTCGATCGTGCAGGCCTGCGCGACGCTCGCGAAGCCGGGCGGCTGGGTGTTCTTCTCGACGATCAACCGCAACGCGAAGGCCTTCATGTTCGCGATCGTCGGCGCGGAGTACCTGCTGAAGCTGCTGCCGCAGGGCACGCACGAGTACGCGCGCTTCATCAAGCCGAGCGAACTGGCGCAATGGGCGCGTAGCGCAGGCCTCGCGCTCGAGGGCACGCGCGGCATGGAATACAACCCGCTGACCGGGCGCTACTGGCTCTCGGCCGACACCAGCGTGAACTACCTGTTCGCCTGCAGGAAGCCGCTGTGAGCCTGCGCGTGAAGGCGGTGCTGTTCGACCTGGACGGCACCCTGATCGACAGCGCGCCCGACCTGGCCGGCACCGGCAACGACATGCGCGCGGCGCGTGGCCTCGAGCCGCTGCCGTTCGAGCAGTTCCGGCCGATGGTGGGGTCGGGGGCGCGCGGGATGATCGGTATCGCGCTCGGCGTGGTACCGGCGGACGAGGGCTTCATCGCGCTGCGCGACGAATTCTTCGACCGCTACGAGCAGCGCATGACGCAGCACACGCGCACGTTCGACGCGGTGCCGGYGATGCTCGATGCGATCGAGGCGCTCGGCCTGCGCTGGGGCATCGTCACGAACAAGGCGCAGCGTTTCACGAACCCGCTGGTGAAGGCGCTGGGGC
>NZ_JBFUGN010001305.1:0-1377 GCF_056402895.1 Rhizobacter sp. P3_B12
GGGTCGCTGCTCCACCACAGGATGTCGTCGCGGCCATCGCGGTTCACGTCGGCGACCAGCATGTCGGCGCTCTTCTCGCCGTGCAGGCCGAGCGGCGGCGATCCCACCGAGATGTTGCCGAGGTTGTAGTTGGCCACCTTGAGCAGGCCRGCGGCGCCGGTGGACACCGACAGGCCCCACATCACGCAGTCGGCACGTCCGTCGCCGTTGAAGTCGAGGGGTCGGTCGCAGTCCTGGCCGGCCCCGGAGATCGGCTCGAAGTTGAAATCCCCCAGCGARCGCCACGCCCGAATGGGCGGGTACATGTTCGCACCGGTGCCCAGCATGCCAGCCGCGGCGAGATCCAGGTTGCCGTCGTTGTCGATGTCGAACAGGTGCGACGGCTGGCCCAGCGCATACGGGCCCTCCGGTCTCGAGTACAGGTTCTTGTAGGTCGCGTTGGTCGGCTGCTCGACGAAGCCGCCCTGGCCGTCGCCCTTGTAGACATGGGTGCAGACCACCGTCGCGCAGGGCTCGGGGGGCGGATCGAGCTTGACCCCCTGGCTCGGCACGGACGCGGTGACGAGGTCGATGAACCCGTCGCCGTCGATGTCCAGCAGGTAGAAGGTGTTGCCTGGTGTCCAGCCGAAACCGTCCTGGATCTCGCCATGGCTGGTGAGGTAGCGGTCCTGGCTGGCATGCTCCAGCAGCGTCACGCCGGTGATCGACCWGCGCTCGAACGTGCCGTCGCCCTTGTTCAGGTACAGCTCGGTGGCRTASGCCGGGCAGGCSGTGGTGATGTTGAYCGTGTTGGTCTCATGAGAGTCGCGGTAGCGCAGCAGGTCGGGCAGCCCGTCGCCGTTGAAGTCGACCACGCGGGTGTTGAAGCAGCCGTTGCTGTGGAACAGCGTGTTGTCCGCGCCGGTCAGGTTGAAGCCCGTCACGCGCCGGAAGCCGCCGTCGCCGTTGCTCAGGTACAGCCGGTTCTCRGCCGGGTTGTCCGACCAGCGGATGAGGTCGGTCTTGCCGTCGCCGTCGAAGTCGGCGGTGATCACGCCGTAGTTCGAGAAGCGGGCCAGGTTGATGCCGGCCACCGTGCTTTGCATCGTCAGCGTGGCGAGTTCGCCGGCCGAGAACGTGGTGTTGCGCTGGTAGGCGTCGCTGGCGTCGGGCGCGTAGTCGAATCTTGAAGGCGGCAGGCACGGCGACTCGGCCGCGCCGACGCATTCGGTGATCGTGCGCAGCCGACTGCGGTTGGTCACCGCGCCACTGTCGTAGCCGAGTCGCASCGTGTTCACCTTGAGCGGSKTGCCRTCCGCGTTCACGAAGGTCTGCACCTGSGYSAGSCGCTGCACGTTCAAGAGCTTGCTGCCSGCCACGTAGGCCTCGCGCCGCGCC
>NZ_JBFUGN010001306.1:0-1375 GCF_056402895.1 Rhizobacter sp. P3_B12
GTCGTGCTCGACAAGAGCACCGTCACGCGGCAGCTGGTCGAGGGCTCCGGCACGTTCGCGCTGAACGTGCCGACGCGGGCGCAAGCCGAGGCGACGCTGGCGGTCGGCGGCATCTCGGCCCGCGAGCTGCCGGCGGGCCAGGACAAGTTCGCCGCGTTCGGCCTGACCGCCTTCGCGGCGAGCCGCATCGAGGCCCCGCTGCTCGAAGGCTGCGCCGCCTGGCTCGAATGCCGGCTGCTGCCCGAGCCCCACCTGCAGAACCAGTACGACCTGTTCCTCGGCGAGGTGATCGCCGCCTGGGCCGACCCGCGCCTGTTCGCCGACGGCCACTGGCTCGACGCCRCGGCCGGCAGCACGGTGCACTACATCGCCGGCGGCCGCTTCTTCGCCACCGGCGAGGCCTTCGACGCCCAGGCGCTGCCGCGGCGGTCGTAACATCGCTCCCTTCACGCCCCACCCCTCCATGCCGTCCCCCGCCCGCTCCCGCCGCCGCCTGTCGCTGGCGATCGCATCGGCGCTGTGGCTGTCGGCCTGTGCGGCACCCGTCGTGCCGCGCGCCACGCTGGAGCAGCAGGTCGCCGACACCGAGCGCGCATTCGCGAAGACGATGGCCGACCGCGACCACGCGGCCTTCACCGCCTTCCTCGCCGACGACACCGTGTTCTTCTCCGGCCCCACGCCGCTGCGCGGCAAGGCCGCCGTCGCCGCGTGGTGGAAGCGCTTCTACGAGGGCGACAAGGCCCCGTTCTCGTGGCGCCCCGACAAGGTCGAGGTGCTCGATTCCGGCGAGCTCGCGCTGAGCACCGGCCCGGTGTTCGACCCCGACGGCAAGCCGGTCGCGAGCTTCACCTCGGTGTGGCGCCGGGTCTCGCCGGGCGTCTGGCGCATCGTCTTCGACAAGGGCTGCAACTGCCCCTGACCACTCTCTTCTTCCTTCCCACGCTTCGTGTCCACACTCCCCGCCGTTCCGCTGTCGCTGTTCTCCCTGCCCGCCTTCATGCGCTTCTGGTATGCGCGCGTCGCGGCCACCATGGCCAACCAGATGCTGATGGTGGCCGTCGGCTGGGAGATGTACGAGCTCACCGGCAGCGCCTGGGACCTGGGCCTGGTCGGGCTGCTGCAGTTCCTGCCGGCGTTGCTGCTGACGCTGGTGGCCGGCCACGTCGCCGACCGGCACGACCGCAGCCGCATCCTCGCGCTGTCGATGGCGGTGCAGCTGGCGATCGCCGGCGTGCTGGCCACTGCCACGCACGGCCACTGGGCGAGCCGCGAGCTGCTGCTGGTGCTGTCGATCGCGATCGGCTGCGCGAAGGCCTTCCAGATGCCGGCCCAGCAGGCGATGGTGCCGCTGCTGGTGCCGGCCGACACCCTGCCG
>NZ_JBFUGN010001307.1:0-1375 GCF_056402895.1 Rhizobacter sp. P3_B12
CCCGGCAGCCAGGCCACCGTGCGCATCCCGTTGTCGACGCGCTCGCCGAACCCGCCCGCCAGCGTGCCGCTGTGGCACTTCGACCAGGCCAGCGCGCGCTGGGTGCAGGAAGGCACGGCCACGCTGGCCGGCACCGGCGCCGCCCAGTACTACGAAGGCACGGTGACCCACTTCAGCTACTGGAACGCCGACCAGGTCGCCGAGACCGTCGACCTCGAAGGCTGCGTGGTCACCGCCGACGGCAAGCCGGCGGCGAACGTGCTGGTCAGCGCCAGCGGCGTCGACTACTCGGGCCGCAGCTCGGCCTTCACCGACGCCACCGGCCACTTCGTCGTGCAGGTGCGCAAGGATTCGACCACCTCGGTGTGGGCCGCGACCGACAAGCTCGTCACGGCCATCCACGAGGTGACGATGGGAAGCGAGAACGCCGCGATGACCGAGTGCATGGTGCTCGAGACCGCGACCACCGGCAGCAAGCTCGCGCCGAAGGTGACGAGCAACCCGCGCGCGCAGACGGTCGCGATCGGCGAGACGGTGATGTTCTACGCCACCATCGACGGCACGCAGCCGATGACCTTCGTCTGGCTGCGCAACGGCCTGGAGATCGCCGGCAGCGACAGCAGCTTCCTGTGGCTGCCCCAGGTGACGCTGGCGGACGATGGCGCGCTCTACAGCCTGCGGGGCACGAACGCCGCCGGCAGCGTGACGACGGTGACCGCCAAGCTCACCGTCAGCGCCACGCCGATCCCGCCGCAGCTGGCCTGGGCACCGCGCGATGCGACGGTGAATGCCGGCGAGACCGCCGTCTTCGCGGTGGTCGTGACCGGCAGCGCGCCGTTCGCCTACCAATGGAAGCGCAACGGCCAGGCGATCGCCGGTGCCACGGCCCCCAGCTACGCGATCGCGACGGTGGATGCCGATGACGGCGCGCTGTTCAGCGTCGAGGTGGCCAACGGTGGCGGAAAGCTGCAGACCGATGCCGCGCGGCTGACCGTCATCCCGGCGCAATCGCCGCCGGTGATCACGACGCAGCCGCAGGGCATCGTCGTCAATGTCGGCAACCCGGCCGTCTTCGCGGTCGAGGCCAAGGGCAGCGCACCACTCGCCTACCAGTGGCAGCGCAACGGCGCCGACATCGCCGGCGCGACCACCGACGTCCTGAGGCTGGCCGCGGTGACCGCGGCCGACAACGGCGCGCAGTTCCAGGTGGTCGTGAAGAACGCGAAGGGCAGCGTGACCAGCGCCGCCGCGACGCTGACGGTCAACCAGGCCAGCGATGACCAGCAGGCGAAGCTGCTCGCGCTGATGACCGCGTGGCTGCCGGGCATGGAAGCCGCCGGTGCACCGCTGCAGTTCGCCGACGACGGCTTCAAGG
>NZ_JBFUGN010001308.1:0-1373 GCF_056402895.1 Rhizobacter sp. P3_B12
GTCAAGCTGAGCGCCGACGGCGTGCCCTTCCTGCTGCACGACGCGACGCTGCAGCGCACCACGCCCGAGCACGGCCGCGCCTCGGACCGCAGCTGGGCCGAGCTGTCGCGGCTGGACGCCGGCGGCTGGCACAGCCGCGGCTTCGCCGGCGAGCCGATCCCGAGCTTCGAGGCGATCGCCCGCTACTGCCTGCGCAACGGCTTCGCGCTGAACATCGAGATCAAGCCGACGCCGGGCGATGAGGCCGAGACCGGCCGCGTCGTCGCGCGCGAAGCGGCCCGGCTGTGGGCCGGCGAGGCGCTGCAGCCGCTGCTCAGCTCGTTCAAGCCCGATGCGCTGGCCGCCGCCCGCGACAGCGCGCCGGCCGTGCCGCGCGCGCTGCTGCTGGACAGCCTGCGCAGCGGCTGGCTGGAAGAAGCGCAATCGCTCGGCTGCGCCGCCGTGGTCACGCACTACGGGCTGATCGACGCCGCGGTGCTGGCCCGCGTGCACGGCGCCGGCCTGCGCGCGCTGGTCTACACCGTGAACGACCCGGCCGAGGCGCGCCGGCTGATGGCGCTCGGCATCGACGGCATCATCACCGACGCCGTCAGCCGCTTTTCACCGGGCGTCGCCATCCACGACTGAATCGTCCACGATGGAGGGCCCGGGCCGCACGTCGGCCTCGGCCCCCATCCAGTCCTCGACGTTCTCCAGCTTCGGCAGCTCGCGCACGTTGCGGATCACCGGGTGGCGCCCCGCCACCGCCGCCACCAGCAGCGCAGCGGTGCCGGCGAACACCAGCGAGGCGCGCAAGCCCACCTGCTCGCCCAGCCAGCCGCCGAGCAACGCACCCGGCCCGGCCGGGATCAGGATCAGCCAGCGCATCGTCGCCGTCATGCGGCCGAGCAGCGGCTCCGGCGTCACCGCCTGCCGCAGCCCGAGGAAGTTGATGAAGATCAGCACCGCGCCGGCCGAGAAGCACAGCAGCATCGCCGCGAACGCCGCCACGCCCCAGGAGTTGGCCGGCGCCGCCGCCAGCACCAGCCAGCCGACGCCGCAGATCACGAAGCCCAGCACCAGGCACGGCCCCGGCCCGTAGCGCCGGCTGATGCGGTTGCCGTAGACGCTCGCGAGGATGGTGCCGCCGCCCATGCCCATGTAGCTGAGGCCGATCGCCTGCTCGCCCAGGCCCAGCGTGCGGGTCGCGAACAGGATCTGCACCACCAGCGCCGCGTGGTGGCACATCTGCCACAGGCCCACCGCGGTCGCCAGCGCGATCAGCAGGCGCTGGCTGCGCACGAAGCGCACGCCGGCCTGCAGGTCGCGCCAGAAGTGCGCATCGGCCCGCGGGCGGCGGATCTCGACGATGCGGATGCCGCGCAGGATGGCGG